>NZ_JANSIY010000059.1:0-1855 GCF_047462295.1 Synechococcus sp. H60.3
AGCCCCCCTTTGCAATTATTGCGAATTGTTACGAGGCTGGCGTTATGCCCCCAGCAGGGATCCGGTTCTCTGGTAGAACGGGAAACAGGCGCTGGGGAAGAATGCCCATTCCCGGCCCACTTGCTTTTTTGCATTGCACAAGGGAGAGCGACTGCATGTTTACTCTGGTTAAGCCCATCACCCGCCACGTGACCCCTGCTGAGCTGGGGGGGCGCCGACTGATGAAGGTGGTGTACGTGGTGTTGGAGCCGCAGTATCAGAGTGCCCTGACGGCGGCGGTGCAGCGCATCAATGCCCAGAACCCCAAGCTGGCGGTGGAGCTGTCTGGCTACTTGGTGGAAGAGCTGCGGGATCCCGCGGGATATGAGGCTTTCCAGCGGGATCTGGAGGCGGCCAATGTCTTTATCGGCTCCTTGATCTTCATTGAGGACATTGCCCAGAAGGTGGTACAGGCAGTAGAACCCCTGCGGGAGCGGCTGGATGCGGTGGTGGTGTTCCCCTCCATGCCAGAGGTGATGCGCCTTAATAAGCTGGGATCCTTTTCCATGGCGCAACTGGGCCAATCCAAGAGCGCCATTGCCCAGTTCATGCGCAAGCGCCAACAGGGATCCAACTTCCAAGAGGGGATGCTGAAGCTGCTGCAGACGCTGCCCAAGGTGTTGAAGTACCTGCCCTTCGACAAGGCCCAGGATGCCCGCAACTTCATGCTCAGCTTCCAGTACTGGCTGGGCGGATCCCGCGAGAACCTGGAGAACTTTTTGCTGATGCTGGCGGATCGCTACCTGCCGGGGATGCGGGGACAGCTCTCCTTTGCCGAGCCAGTCACCTATTTGGAGATGGGCATTTGGCACCCGCTGGCGCCGCAGATGTTTGCCAGCCTGGCAGAGTATTGGGATTGGTACAATGCCCGCGAGGATCTGCCGGAAGACGTGAAGGATCCCCTGGCTCCCTGCGTGGGGCTGGTGCTGCAGCGCACCCACCTGGTGACGGGGGACGATGCCCACTACGTGGCCATGGTGCAGGAGTTGGAGTCGCGGGGGGCGCGGGTGGTGCCGGTGTTTGCCGGCGGCTTGGACTTCTCCAAGCCGGTGAACGAGTTTTTCTGGAATGAGCAGAAGACGGCGCCAATTGTGGATGTGGTGGTGTCGCTAACCGGGTTTGCCCTGGTGGGCGGGCCGGCGCGGCAGGATCACCCCAAGGCCGTGGAGGCGCTGCAACGGCTCAATCGCCCCTACATGGTGGCGCTGCCCTTGGTGTTTCAATCCACAGAGGAATGGGCCACTAGTGACTTAGGCCTGCACCCGGTGCAGGTGGCGCTGCAGATTGCCATTCCTGAGCTGGATGGGGCCATCGATCCCATCATCCTCTCGGGCCGGGACGCCGCCACCGGCAAGGCCCATGCTCTGCAGGATCGGATTGAGCTGATTGCAGCGCGGGCCATCAAGTGGGCCAATCTGCGGCGCAAGCCCAAGCTGGAGAAGAAGATCGCCATCACCGTCTTCAGCTTCCCGCCAGACAAAGGCAATGTGGGGACGGCGGCCTACTTAGATGTGTTTGCTTCCATCCACCGCGTCATGCAGGCCCTGGCCCACAACGGCTACGACCTGGGGCCAGAGCTGCCCAAAACGCCGCAGGAGTTGATGGAGGCCATCCTGCACGATGCCCAGGCCCAGTACGCCAGCCCGGAGCTGAACGTGGCTGCCAAGCTGTCGGTGCGGGAATACGAGGCCCTGACGCCCTATGTCAAAGCCATTGAAAAATATTGGGGGCCACCCCCAGGGCACCTGAACACTGATGGGCAAAATCTGCTGATTTACGGCAAGCACTTTGGCAACGTGTTCATCGGGGTGCAGCC
>NZ_JANSIY010000059.1:1955-15607 GCF_047462295.1 Synechococcus sp. H60.3
GGGCACCTGAACACTGATGGGCAAAATCTGCTGATTTACGGCAAGCACTTTGGCAACGTGTTCATCGGGGTGCAGCCCACGTTTGGCTACGAAGGGGATCCTATGCGGCTGCTTTTTTCTAGATCGGCCAGCCCCCACCACGGTTTTGCCGCCTACTACACCTATTTGGAGAAAGTGTGGGGAGCCGATGTGGTGGTGCACTTTGGCACCCATGGCTCTTTGGAGTTCATGCCCGGTAAGCAAATTGGCATGTCGGGCGAGTGCTACCCGGATAATTTGATTGGATCCCTGCCCAACCTGTACTACTACGCCGCCAACAATCCCAGCGAGGCCACCATTGCCAAGCGGCGCGGCTACGCTTGCACCATCAGCTACCTAACACCGCCGGCAGAGAATGCCGGCCTCTACAAGGGTCTGCAGGAGCTGCGGGAGCTGATTGGCTCTTACCAAACCCTGCGGGAGGGGGCACGGGGCATTGCCATTGTCAACGCCATCTGTGACAAGGCGCGCCTGGTCAACCTGGACAAGGATGTGGAGCTGCCAGAGGGGGATGCTGCCCAGCTGACTCTGGAAGAACGGGACACAGTGGTGGGCCAGCTCTACGCCAAGCTGATGGAGATTGAGTCGCGGCTATTGCCCTGTGGGCTGCATGTGATCGGGGCGCCCCCCACGGCAGAGGAGGCCATTGCCACGCTGGTCAGCATCGCCAGCATTGACCGCCCAGAAGAAGGGATCCTCGGCCTGCCTCGCATTATTGCCCAGAGCCTGGGCCGGGATATCGACGAGATCTACCGCAACCGGGATCGGGGGCACCTGGCGGATACGGAGCTGCTGGATCGCATCAACAAGGCCTGCCACAAGGCAGTGGCGGCCCTGGTGCAGGAGCAAACCGACGCCCAGGGGCGGGTCTCCAGGGTGGCCAAGCTCAACTTCTTCAACATGGGACGGCAGGCGCCCTGGCTGGTGGCCCTGAAGGAGGCGGGCTATCCCCAGGTGGATGCAGAGCTCCTCAAGCCTCTGTTTGAGTTTTTGGAAGAGTGCCTTAAGCAAATTACGGCTGACTACGAGCTGGGATCGCTGCTGCGGGCCTTGGAAGGGGAGTACATCCTGCCGGGGCCCGGCGGGGATCCCATCCGCAACCCCAATGTGTTGCCGACGGGGCGCAACATCCATGCTCTAGATCCCCAGTCCATCCCCACCGCAGCGGCCATTAAGTCAGCGGAGATCGTGGTGGAGCGGCTGCTAGCCCGCGAGTTGAGCGCCAACGGCGGCAGGTACCCGGAAACCATCTCGGTGATGCTCTGGGGCACGGACAACATCAAGACTTATGGGGAATCGCTGGCCCAGGTGCTCTGCCTTCTGGGAGTGCGTCCCAAGCCGGATGCTCTGGGGCGGGTGAACAAGGTGGAGCTCATCCCCTTGGAGGAGCTGGGGCGGCCCCGCATCGACGTGGTGGTGAACTGCTCCGGCGTGTTCCGGGATCTCTTTGTCAACCAAATGGCTCTCCTCGACCGGGCGGTGAAGCTGGCGGCCCTGGCCGATGAGCCGCTGGAGCTGAACTTTGTGCGCAAGCACGCCCTCCAGCAGGCCAAGGAGTTGGGGCTGACGCTGGAGCAGGCGGCAACGCGGGTCTTTTCCAACGCCTCCGGCTCCTACTCGGCCAACATTAGCCTGGCGGTGGAAAACAGCTCCTGGGAAGACGAGAGCGAGCTGCGGGAGATGTATCTATCCCGCAAGTCCTTTGCCTTTGGCTCCAATCTGCCCAACCAACAGATGCGGCAGCTTTTTGAGGCCAGCCTAAAGACGGTGGACGTGACCTTCCAAAACCTGGATTCGTCGGAGATTAGCCTGACGGATGTCAGCCACTACTTCGACGCGGATCCCACTAAGCTGGTGCAGAGCCTGCGCCCGGACGGCAAGGCCCCCTCGGCCTACATGGCGGATACCACCACGCCCAACGCCCAGATCCGCACCCTGAGTGAGACGATCCGCCTTGATGCTCGCACCAAGCTGCTCAACCCCAAGTGGTACGAGGGCATGCTCAAGCACGGCTACGAAGGGGTGCGGGAGATCGCCAAGCGGCTGGTGAACACCTCCGGCTGGTCGGCCACGGCGGGCGCAGTGGACAACTGGATCTACGAGGAAACCAACGAGACCTTCATCAAGGACGAGGCGATGCGGCAGCGGCTGATGAACCTCAACCCCCACTCCTTCCGGCGTATCGTCGGCACCCTGCTGGAGGTGCACGGGCGTGGCTACTGGCAGACTTCTCAGGCCAATATCGAGCGCCTGCAGGAGCTGTACCAAGAAGTGGAAGACCGGATCGAGGGGGTGGAATAGGGGCCAAAGGGGATCCCTGCCGATCGTTGGCGCCGTTGCCACTGGAAGAGGGGTGAGGGAGTTCTACCCCAGCAACCCCGACCAGTGCAGGTAGGCTTCCATCAGGGGGGATCCCGCCAGAGCGGCCACGGCACCGCCCAGAGCCAAGTAGGGGCCGAAGGGGATGGGTTTGCCCAGGCGGGCCTTTCCTTTGGCCATGGCCAGCAGGCTGCCCAGCAAACCCAACCCAGAGCCCAAGATGAGGGCCACCACCACCCCTTGCCAGCCCAGCCACATGCCGATTAGAGCCAGCAGCTTGCCATCTCCTCCGCCCATGGCCTCTCGCTGCAAAACCCAGCGGGCAACAAAGCCAATGCCCTCCAGCAACCAAATGCCCAACACGGCCCCCGCGATCCCGGCCACCAGCGACAGGCCCATGGCCGCCAGGGATCCCGACCCTTCCAGCCAGGGCAGCGCCAAGCGGGCCACCAGCCCCGCCACCAAGCCGGAGCGGGTGAGCTCCTCCGGCAGCAAAAACGTATCCAGATCAACCAGCGCCAGGGCCAGCAGCCAGCCCAACAAGACACAGGTGAGGATCCCGCGGGGGGAAAATCCCAAGATGGCGATGCTGAGGCCGAACAGCCCCAGGGTCAAGGCCTCAACGGCAGGGTAGCGCCAGCTAATCCGCGCACCGCAGTGGCGGCAGCGGCCCCGCAGCAGGAACCAGCCCAGAATGGGGATGTTCTCCGTGGGGCCCAGGGGCGTCTTGCAGTAGGGACAATGGGATCCAGGATAGAGCAGAGAGAGGCCCCGCGGCAGGCGATAGACTACCACGTTGAGAAAGCTGCCCACACAGGCTCCCAGCACCAACACCAGCACCCAGCCCAACAGGCGCAGCTCCCAGGTGCTGGCAAGGAAGTTCACCATCGCAGCCGTCCAGAGGGAGAACAAGAGGCTTGCTCTGCTATCGTAGGCGCTTAGGCTCGGCTTGGGCAGAAGGGCCTCATCGGAGCGGTTCCAACTGCTGCAAGGGGATGAAGGTTTCTTGAGGCAGCAGAATGGGAAACTCAGAAAAGATCAGATCCCCTCTCAGGGTACGGCGATGGATGACCACGCCCCGCGGCGGCTGCTCCAGCACCTCCGGTCGATGCTGCAGATGGAATTGATAGATCTGACGAGCTGCTTGCAGCAAAGCGCTGTCCATGTGCGGTTTCCCCACCTTGCGAAGCCCACTATCACCCTAACGACCCTGCCAAGATTCTCTGGGATTGAAAAGGGAGGATGCCCGCTCCTGTACTTGGTAGCGAGCTGATGCGCCTCACCTCTTGGCAGCTTAAACCCTAGAATATCGCCGTCAACAGCCAGTGGGTCATTACGTCTCAGTTTAACCTTGCAAGAGGGAGTTTGCGGGCTCTTGCTGGGTCGGCAAGCGGTCAAGGTTAAGACAAGGCCATGGATCCCGCCTGAGGGCGACAGTACAGTGGGGGCAAACGCGCTGCGAGGAGATGGAGAGAACCTATCTGCTGGGGCTGGGCTGGATCCTGGGCCTGTTGCTGCGGGCCTGGCCGGCGGTAGGGGGCTGGGGGTGGGGGATCCCGCTGGCGTTGGGATTGGCGGGATCCCTGGGGTGGCGGCGACGACCGCGTTTGGCCCGCACCTGGCTGGCGATGGGTCTGGTGGGCTGCCTGGCCTGGGCCTACCTGGGCTGGCGGCAGCCGGTTCCCGGCCCGACGGATATTAGCCTGCTGGCGCCGCAGCGGCAGATGAGCCTGGTGGGCACCGTTCTTGCGGAGCCCCGTCCCACCCGCAGCGAGCGGCGGCAGTTTTGGCTTGAGGCGGAGCAGGTGTTGGAGGC
This sequence comes from Synechococcus sp. H60.3, assembly GCF_047462295.1. NCBI lineage: Bacteria > Bacillati > Cyanobacteriota > Cyanophyceae > Synechococcales > Synechococcaceae > Synechococcus > Synechococcus sp. H60.3. The sequence goes on from NZ_JANSIY010000059.1 coordinate 6,130, forward strand.
CGACTCCACCGCTCGCCAGGTGAGCGGCAAGCTCTACGTCACTGCCAGCCCTGAAGCTCTCCCAAGCCAGGATCTCCATCCCAACCAGCGGGTGCGCCTGACGGGATCCCTCTACCTCCCCAGTCCAGCCCTGAACCCAGGCAGCTTTGATTTTCAGGTCTATCTGCAGCGCCAGGGAGCTTTTGCGGGGTTCAGCGCTCGCGAGGTGATTCCCCAACCGGGCGGGAGGGGCTGGGGAGGTTGGGTGTTGCGGTGGCGGGTACGGGAGGCGTTCATTGCTGGGCTGGGGGAGCGGCAGGGGAACCTCTTGGCTTCCTTGGTGCTGGGATCCCGCGCTGCGCAATTGGATTTTGATTTGCAGGATGCCTTTCGGGAAGTTGGCCTGGCCCACGTCCTGGCGGCCTCTGGGTTTCACGTGTCCCTGGTGGTGGGGGTGGTGTTTGTCCTAACGCGGCGGCTGCCGGTGCGCCTGCAGCAAGGGATCCTCCTGGCGGTCTTGGGGATTTACCTCACCTTGACGGGGTTTACGCCTTCGGTGTTGCGGGCGGCGGTGATGGGGGTGGCGGCCATGCTGGTACTGACGGAGCCCAGACTGGAAGGAAAAGTTAGGCTTGACCCCCTGGGGACGCTGCTGGTGGCGGCAGTTTTGCTCTTGATCTACCAGCCCCTGTGGATTACGGACTTGGGGTTTCAGCTTAGCTTTGCTGCCACCTTGGGGCTGCTGGTGGGGACGGCGCCGATCGTATCCCGGCTGGACTTTTTGCCGCCGGCGGTGGCTACCGCTCTGGCCGTTCCGCTGGCCGCCCAGATCTGGACCCTGCCGCTACAGGTGGTTATCTTTGGCCGCATCCCCACCTACTCGCTGCTGGCCAACCCGCTGCTATTGCTTCTAGTAGTGCCGCTGCTGGTGGCAGGGTTTGGGGCGGCCCTGGTGGCCTTGATCTGGCCGGGGCTGGGATCCCTGCTGGCCCGGCCCTTGACGTTTTTGCTCACGCCTTTGATTAACTGGGTGAGCTGGATGGCCAGCTGGCCCCTAAGCTCCTACTACACCGGCAGGGTCTCGTTGCTGCAGTGCCTGCTCCTCTACGGGGCGCTGGTGGCCCTGACCTTTTGGCCCCGCTGGCGGCGGGCTTTCCGCTGGCAGGGTACTGCTCTGGTTATGGCTGCCATCCTGCTGGGGCCGAGGCTGTGGCCGGGGCCGCCAGTTCAGATCACGGCTTTGGCCAGTGGCCGTATCCCCATCCTGGCCATCCAAGCCGAAGGACGCCATCTCTTACTGAACAGTGGCGATCCCCGCTTGGCCGAGCGCACGGTGCTGCCCTTTTTGCGGCAGCAGGGCCTGCGCCGTCTGGAGGGGGCGGTGGCCATGACCTCTGCCGGCTCGGCCAATGGCGGTTGGGAGATCCTGCTTTCGGCTTTCTCCATCGGGCAGTTCTGGGATGGGGGCGGCGTCAATGCCGCCTCGGACAGCTACCTGCGCTCCCTCAGCGCCGTGCAAGCAGCCGGGATCCCCTATCAAGTCTTGCGGCCTGCGGATTGGATCCCTTTTTCGGAGCGGCTGAAGCTGCAGGCTGTCCACACCAACCCTCTGGTGTTGACCCTGGAGGCGGAGGGATCCCGTTGGCTGCTCTTGGGATCCGCCGGCACCAACGTCCAGGCTGAGCTAACCGGATCCCCCCTGCTGCCGGCCCAGATCGACTGGCTGTGGTGGGATGGGGGATCCGTAATCTTGGACTTGCTGGAGCGCTTTCAGGTGCAGGCAGGCATCAGCTCCGGCCCTGTTGGCGAGGCAGTAGCTACTTGGTTTCGGCAAAAGCAGCGGCCCCTCTACATTGCCGAGCGTGTTGGAGCAGTGAGCTGGTCGCGGCAGGGCGTGCAAACCCTGAGGGCGCAACTGGACGGATAGGTGGCTTGGGAGAGAAAAGCTGACGCGACAGCTCGGTGTTGGATCAAAAGTTAGTCTCAAGCTAGCCTTCCCAATAGGCCCACGACGAAACCCATAGGCAGGACTGGATGGCAGGAAAGAAAACCGATACCAAACGCGCGATCGAGTCCTACGAGCACCGCGACAAAGAGCGCGTCAACAACCCACCCGTAGGGCTGGTAACGCCCGAGAACGACCCCGACGCAGGCCAAAAGAAAAAGCGCTACGCCTACGACCCCCACCTTGACCCGCAACTCGTCTGGGCGGGCAAGGCCGAGCATACCTCGTTCGAGGTGCCGACTGTCTCCCTGCACGTCCACGAGCGCATCGATCCGCGCACCATCATTGAAGCGGTACGGAAGAAGAACGGCCAAGCCGAACCCGTGCAACTGGGGCTATTCGAAGAAGAACGTAAGGAACCGTTGCGCCAGGCCATCGAGTTCTACCAGCACAAGCACGGGTGGACCAACCGCCTGATTGCCGGCGATAGCCTGCTCGTGATGAACTCACTGCTGGAAAAGGAGGGGATGGCCGGCAAGGTGCAGATGATCTACATCGACCCGCCCTACGGCATCAAGTACGGCTCCAACTTCCAGCCCTTTGTGAACAAGCGCGACGTCAAGGACGGCAAGGACGAGGACCTGACCGCTGAGCCGGAGCAGATCCGCGCCTTCCGCGACACCTGGGAGCTGGGCATTCACTCATATCTCACCTACCTACGCGACCGCCTGCTCTTGGCGCGGGAACTGCTCACCGAAAGCGGCAGCATCTTTGTGCAGATCAGCGATGAGAACGTGCACCGGGTGCGATGTTTGATGGATGAGGTGTTTGGGGCAGCAAACTTTGTGAGTCAAATCGCGTTTCGGACGACGGCTGCAAGGGGTGGAGGGCTGTTGGACAACATATCTGACTATGTCATTTGGTATGCGAGGGACAGGGCGAGGACAAAATACCGCCAACTATTCGTGGCCCGGCCCTCCGAAACGGAAAGCAACTACGACTGGATAGAGTCCGGCGGTGTTTGCCGCCAGTTGGCTGACGTGGAGCGTTGGACGCCGGAGGATAAGCTAAGGGGCAAGAAATATGCTCTGGATAATCTTACATCGCAAGGCTACAGCGAAAAGGGGGCTTTTCCGTTCGAATATCTCGGACAGTTTTTTGTGCCCAGCCAAGGCCGGCACTGGTCCACATCTGAATTGGGGATGCGTAATCTCGCCACTTGCAGACGACTACAGATCAAGGGCCAGAACATCTTCTATCGTCGCTTTTTGGGCGATTACCCGGTACGCGCAATCCCAAACTCCTGGGACGATACGGCAATGGGTGGTTTCCTAAAAGGTGAAAGCAAAATTTACGTTGTTCAAACGAACACCCTTGTCATCGCCCGCTGCCTCCTGATGACCACCGCCCCGGGCGATCTGGTGTTCGACCCGACGTGTGTGCGGAAGGGGACGCGGGTGTGGTGTGTGAAGGACGGGGGAGGCGGCCCGCACGCGGGGGGACGCCCCCTCCCCGTTTACGGGGAGGGCCGGGGAGGGGCTAGCTGGGAAGGAGCTACCCTGCGCCCCATCGAATCCATCCAACCCGGCGACTGGGTTCTGGGGCATGACGGGCAACCGCATCGCGTCGTGCGCGTGATCCGCCGGCCATACCGCGGCAAGATGATCGGCATCCGCCACGAAAAAACCGACGCGACGCTTTGGCTCTCTGCCGACCACAAGGTGCTCGCCAAACGCCGCCCGCGCTCACTGGGAGGGCACAACGACTGGTTGGGCATTCCCCAGGGGTTGCGAGGGCGAAGCAGGACGCTGCGGCGTGAAATGACCCCGCCGGAGCGTAATCTGTGGGCGGTGCTGCGCAAGAACCAAACCGGTTTTACCTTCCGACGCCAGCATCCCATCGGTCGGTACATAGCGGACTTTTACAGCCGCGACGCCCAACTTGTCGTCGAGGTGGACGGCGCGCTGGCCCACAGCAGCGAAGAGGCGCTGGCTCACGATCAGGCCCGCGATGCCTATCTCCGCGGGCTGGGCCTGGAGGTACTGCGCATCCCGGCCAGGGAGGTGCTGTCCAATCTGGAGGGCGTTTACGAAACCATTCGACACGCCTGCCACCTTCAGCTCAGCGTCGAAAAGGCCGAGTGGGTGGAAGCGCAGAACCTGGCTGTGGGTGATTGGGTCTTCTTTGGTCCGCAGCGGGTCGCCGTGCGCATCGCTGAACTCCACACACAAGAAACCGAAGAGGAGTTGTATGACCTGGAAGTAGAAGACGCGCATTCTTTCATCACGGAGCTGTGCGTCGTGCACAATTGCGGCAGCGGCACCACCGCCTACGTCGCCGAGCAGTGGGGGCGGCGCTGGATCACCTGCGACACCTCGCGCGTCGCGATCACAATCGCCCGCCAGCGCTTGATGACCGCCGTCTTTGACTACTACGAGCTGGCGCGTCCCGAAGAGGGTGTGGGCAGCGGCTTCAAGTACAAGACCGTGCCGCATGTAACACTCAAATCGATCGCCAACAACCCGGAGATTGACGGCATCTATGCCCGCCTGCATCCGGCGGTGGAAAAGGCGCTGGCTGAGCTCAACGCGGCATTGAAGGGTCATCCTGTCCAATTTAAGGTTACCCAGGGCGGCCGGTCTGGCCACTTCGTGGACTTTGCCGCGCCCGACACGGCAACCTTCACCATGCCCGCCGGCCAGGTGGTCAAGGTCAACGAACTGGTGGAGTGGGAAGTGCCCTTTGAGTTTCCCGCCGACTGGCCGGAAAAAGCGCGCGATCCCTTCGAGCGTTTTCATCAGGCGCGTCGCACGCTCCAAAAGGAGATCGACGCCGCCATTGCCCGCCACGCGCCGCAGGAGACGCTTTACGACCAGCCCTTTGTGGACCGCAAAAAGGTGCGCGTCACCGGCCCGTTCACCGTCGAGGCCGTGCCGGCGCCTGTGGTCAAGTCGGTGGATGAGATTTTGGAGGAAAAGCCGCAACCTGCCGACATGTCCATTGCCCGCTCCGGCGAGACCCTGCGCCAGGCCGAATGGCGCGACGAGCTGCTACGCACCGGTATTCGCGGCAAGAACGGGCAATACATCCGCTTTGCCCGCCTAGAGCCGCTTCCTGGCTGTCGCTGGCTGCATGCCGAGGGGGAAACGCGGCCAAGCGACGAAGGGGCAAATACTGTGCGCGAGTCGGCTCCAGCCTATGACCCGATGCGCGTGGTCGTCTCCTTTGGCCCGGAATATGGCCCACTTGAGCAGCGGCAGGTCGAGCACGCCTGGGAAGAAGCACGGATGCTTGTTCCCAAACCCAAGCTGCTGATCTTTGCCGCTTTCCAGTTCGATCCCGAAGCGGCCAAGGATATTGACGAGATGAAGCCCGAGCTGGCCGGCATGCAGTTCCTCAAAGTCCAAATGAACGCCGACCTCTTGACCGACGACCTCAAGAAAAAGCGCGCGAGTAACGAATCGTTTTGGTTGATTGGGCAACCTGATGTGGAAGTGCAGCGCATCACCTCGGGTACTGACGAAGGCAAGTTGCGCGTCGTGGTGCACGGTTTTGATTATTACAACACCAAGACCGGGCAGATTGAATCGGGTAGCGCAGACAAGATCGCTCTTTGGCTGCTCGATACCGACTACGACGGACGCAGCCTCTATCCCCGGCAGGTCTTTTTCCCAATGGCGGGCGAGAAGGATGGCTGGGCGAAGCTGGCGCGCAACCTTAAAGCTGAAATCGACGAGGAGCTGATTGAGGCGTACCGCGGTACAGTCTCGTTGCCCTTTGCACCGGGCGAGCACAAGCGCATTGCCGTCAAGATCGTGGATGACCGGGGCATCGAGAGCCTGAAGGTCATAAGGGTGGAGACATGATTGACGAGCAAGCTCTGCAAGAAATTGTTCAACGGATCGTGGCAGTGGCACAGCCCAGCCGCGTACTTTTGTTTGGCTCCTATGGCCGCGGCGACGCCGACGCTGGCTCTGACCTGGATCTTATTGTGATTGAACCAGAAGTGTCCGACCCGTATAGCGAAATGATCCGCTTGCACAAAGCTGTGGGCTCGATTGGCCCAGGGCTTGATCTGCTGGTTTATTCGGAGGCCGAATACCAACGGCGCAGTCAGGTTCCGGGCACCGTACTGTACTGGGCGCGCAAGGAGGGAAGAGCCCTCTATGAAGCCCCATCTTGAAGAGGCCTGGCGATCCCTGCGCTTGGCCGATCGCGACCTCAAGGCATTTGAAGTGTTGAAAAAAGATCCGGAGGTTCACCCTTCTATCCTCTATTTCCATGCCCAGCAAGCGGTCTTGTTTGCCCAACAGATCGAATTTACACGCACCCATGACCTGGTCAAGCTGGCGCGTCTGCTTGGTGACCGGGGCATCTTGTTGCCGGTTGAGGAAGATCAACTCCGCCAACTCAACCCTTTTGCTGTTGCCTTTCGCTACGACGACACAGAATTTGCCCCTATTCCCCAACAAGAGGTGGCAAGTCTGCTCACAGCGATTCGCCGTTGGGCAGCGGAAGAAGTCAGTGCAGCAACGGAACGGGAGAAAAGCAATGGCTCGGACTACCATTGACCGCCTGATCATCAACTCGCCCTACGAGGAGCCGCGGCAACACTGGCGATACAACCGCGAGACAAGGCTATTTGAACTGGTCGGAGGCCGCCGCCCGGCAGGGTACGTAGTGGCAACGCCCGGATCAAAGTCTTTCGACGATCCCGGGATCTTTGTGGAGATTCCGCTGGTCAACCAGATCCGCCCGCGCGTGAAGGCTTGGCGTGAGGCAGGCTACCCGGGTGTGACCAGTATCACCAAGCGGCTCTTGGATCACTGGCGTGACCCTGAGGAGTTCGACAGACGTCGCTTTTTCTTTTGCCAGTTGGAGGCTGTGGAGACGCTCATTTGGCTAACCGAGGCGCCGCCTGCCGAGCGGGTGGGCATTGAGATCCCTGGCGACGGTGGGGACTTTGATCGGCGGTGCTGCAAGATGGCAACTGGTACGGGCAAGACCATCGTCATGGCGATGGTGATTGCCTGGCACATCCTCAACAAGGTGGCGAACCCACAGGACGCACGTTTCTCGAAGAACGTGCTGGTCGTTGCGCCTGGGCTGACGGTCAAGAAACGGCTGGCTGTTCTAGAACCGGCGGGCGCAGGCAACTACTACGAGGCCTTCGACATTGTGCCCTCTGCCCTGCTGGACAAACTGCGGCAGGGCAAAGTGCTGATTCGCAACTGGCACGCCCTAGCCTGGGAGAGCGAGGAACAGATCAAGAAGCGCAAAAGCGTAGACAAGCGCGGCGCAAAGAGTGACGAAGCCTACACCCGCGAGGTGCTGGGTGAGATGGCGAATGCCCGCAACCTGCTGGTGATCAACGACGAGGCCCACCACGCCTGGCGCGTCAACTGGGAGGCGGAAGGTAAGTATCTGCGCCAGCATGGCTTAAAAGACAGCGCCGCAGAAGCCACAGTTTGGGTAGGCGGACTGGATCGTCTGCATCGCTCGCGCGGCATCCTGACCTGCTACGACTTTTCTGCCACCCCCTTTGCGCCGTCGGGAAAGAAGAGCAGCGAGGAGGCGCTCTTCGGCTGGATCGTCAGCGACTTTGGGCTGAACGACGCCATCGAATCGGGGCTGGTGAAGACTCCGCGCGTGGTGGTGCGTGACGACGCCGTGCCGGATGCCAAGACCTACAAGTCGCGGCTTTACCACATCTACAACGATCCGGAGGTCAAAGACGACCTGAACCGCCAGGCCAAGCCAGAGGAGCCGCTGCCCGACCTGGTGCTGAACGCCTACTACTTGCTGGGCTACGACTGGCGTGAGACGTGGAAGGCCTGGAAAGCGGCTGGCCTGCCCACGCCGCCCGTGATGATCACCGTCTGTAACCGAACCGAGACGGCGGCGCGGGTGAAACACGCCTTCGACTCACGGCGCATTCCCATCGACGAGCTCTGCAACCCAGAAGGGATCCTGCACATCGACTCGAAGGTGTTAGAAGAGGCTGAGGCAAAGGAAGAGCCCACTGCAGTGGTGGAAGCCTCAGACGAGGCTGAGGATGGAGAAGAGGAAGACGCACCAGTCGAACGTCAGTTGACCAAAGCAGAGCAGGCAGAACGTTTGCGAAAGATCGTAGATACGGTGGGTAAGGTAGGGCAGCCCGGCGAGAAAATCCAGAATGTCATTTCCGTCGGGATGCTGAGCGAGGGCTGGGATGCCAAAACCGTGACGCACATCATGGGGCTACGGGCCTTCACTTCGCAACTTCTGTGCGAGCAGGTTGTGGGCCGAGGCTTGCGCCGCACATCCTACGAGGTCAACCCACAAACGGGGCTGCTCGAGCCCGAATACGTCAATATCTTCGGTGTGCCTTTCACTTTCTTGCCGCACGAGGATAGCGGAGATGGCCCGCCGCCACCACCAACACCCAAGACCGCGGTGGAGCCGGATCCGACCAAAGCAGAGTTTGAGATCCGCTGGCCAAATGTGGTGCGCATCGAGCGCGTACTTCAACCAACGTTGACTCTCGATTGGTCAAAGGTGCAGCCACTAGAACTAAACGCTGCCCAGACACCGCAGGTGGCAGAACTGGCACCAGTTCTTGAAGGCAAGCCAGACGTGACCCAGATCAGCCGCATTGAGCTAGAGCGGTTGGCGCGGGAATTTCGCACCCAGCGCATTATCTTCGCAACTGCCCGGGATGTGTTCGATCAGATGAAGCCAAGCTGGAAAGGCAGTCGCGAAATCTTGCTGGCGCAGTTGGTGCGGATTGTCGAGCAGTTCATTCGTTCTGACCGCATCTTGATCTCCCCACCTCTCTTTTATCAGGATGAACTGCGCCGCCGCCTGATCATCACCCTCAACATGTCACGAGTTGTGCAACATGTCTGCGAGGCGGTGCGGCAGGAGAACACCGAGCGGCTTACTCCAGTCTTCGACCGCGATCATCCCATCGGCTCGACAGGTCAAATGCGCACCTGGTACACGAGCAAACCTTGTGAACGCACACGCAAGTCGCACATCAACGTCTGCGTCTACGACAGCACCTGGGAAGCATCAGATGCCTACGTCCTCGACAACAGCGACGACGTGAGCGCCTGGGCAAAGAACGATCACCTGGGCTTCGAAGTCCTGTATGTGTATGGTGGCGTAGTACGCAAGTATCGGCCAGATTTTCTTGTGCGGCTATCCAACGGCGACATGCTCATTTTGGAAACGAAGGGACAAAACACCGAACTAGACCGGGTGAAGCAGCGCTATCTGGACGAGTGGACGCAGGCCGTCAATGCCCATGGCGCGTTCGGTCGCTGGCGGTGGAAGGTGGCACGTCACCCTGGCGAGATACGGGACATTCTCTGACTTCCCTCTCCCAGAGGGAGAGGGGCTGGGGGTGAGGGCGTCAGCGGCGCGGAGCGCTGTGGAGACATCTCCGAATTTGAAATGACTATAAGATTGCAGCTTTCGCGTTCGGCTTCCCACTAGGCTAAGAGTAGTCTCAAAGCCGTTTTGCAGCAGGTGACCCATGTCCAAGGCAAAGATCGCACTGGACTTTCAGGC
>NZ_JANSIY010000060.1:0-5063 GCF_047462295.1 Synechococcus sp. H60.3
CCTTGTCCCCTCTGAAGCTAGGGGTAGGACTACTTGCCCACTGGGAAGCCCACAAAGCAAAGGCCAAAGAAGTGGGACTAAAGTACGCCTATCCCCTGCTCTCTGCTTTGCCGGAAAGGCAGATTACCCTGATGGGGTTTTCTTTGGGGGCAAGGGTAGCCTACTACATCATGCGCGGTTGGCCCCAGAGTGCAGATCGACGTCTTAAAGATGTTATCTTGCTCAGCGGTGCCGTTAGGAGGCAAGCCGATAAGAACTGGAGCCTGCATGTAGAAAATATCACTGGAAAGTTGGTAAACATCTACAACGAAGACGATTGGGTTCTGGCCTACGTCTTCAAAGTACCTTCCCTTAACCGCAGCCCCTGTGGGATCAAGCCAATTAGAGAGTTTCACCCCAGAATTGAAAACCTCAATGCCACTCACTTAATCGGCTCTGGTGAGCATAGCTACGAAGCCTATCTACCTCATCTGGAGTTTCTTCTGGAGCAGAAGCTGGACTGGAAAAGCCGCAGGAACCGTTTGTTCTAGGTCATGAAGCCAGAAGAGAGGGGCGGCATCTGTAGAGAAAGTTGCTCTCTGGCTCCCCTCTCCCCCTGTAGAGGGGTTGGAGGAGCGGAGCGTCTCAATCTTGCTGGGAACAACCATCAGTGAAGATGAGTGGCTTTTCACCTGTATTCTCTGTTGCCGTCCGAGCCTGTTTCTATTCGGAATGGCGGTCGGGGAGTGAGTCGAAACTTCATTGCAACAAACCCTCTCTGCCCTGCGTTTTCAGTACGACAACAAGCTTGACCCCCTCTTTACCGACCAGGGCGATTGCCAAGGTTTTGAATCGTATCTATTGCTACAGAATCTACGATAGAATTGGCGTGTAGAGGTCAGGGTGGGGAGATCTCTCATGAACGCAACTGCTGAAGCGAGTAGAGTTAGCTTCCGGGCCTGCCATCGGCGGAACATCGCTGCCTCTCTGGCCCATCGTTTAGAAGCAGCCAGGGCAGCCAACAACACCCGCCTGCTGGAGTTGCTGGAACAGGAGCAACGGCAACTAGCAGCAGAGTCCAGCGGCAGGGATCCCTCTGTTTTGGGTCTGCCTGAAAGATGGCGCCACCTTTGGGAGGGCCTGAAAGCCGTGTTGAGCGTCCAGGAGGAGCTGCGGGTGCGCCAGTGGGTGGATGGTGGCGGCACGGTCTGGTGGCACGCCCAGGATCCGCTCACAGGTGAGTGTCTCTGCACGCCGTCTGAACAAGAGCTGATGGATTGGATCGAGAAGCACTCTCGGAACGGCTAGGGAGGATTGATCCCTAAGATGAAGGCCGGAGGGGGAGCGGGCAGAGGGGGCAGGCTTGCTGGCATTGGTTATTGGTTCTTAGGGCGGAGGCGGGATCCACTTGTTAGGATTGACCTAATCCCAGGAGAGGCGCGGGGATGGTTTGGCAATTACTGACGTGGCCGGCCCAGAGCCTGCTGTGGTTGGCGGAGCAGATTCGAGAACGGGCCGAGGCGCAACTCGACAGCAAAGAAAACCTCCAGAAAGAACTCACCGCTCTCCAGATTCAGCTCGATCTAGGGGAAATCGACGAAGAGACCTATACCCGGCGGGAAGAGGAGATCCTGCTGGCGCTGGAAGCCCTGGCCCAAGCCGAAGCCGGCAGCACCGATGAGCGGCCTGGCGGGGATCTCTAAGTTCTGCGGGGGATCAGAACATGGGAGAATAAGCTTTGGTTGACCTCATTTTCCTACCCTGGGTTGCTTTCCATGACCGAATCCCGTGAAACCTTAGTGCTCCGCGACGAGCAGAACCAGCCTCTGAAATGCGAGATCCTGAGGCAGGTGGTCATTGAGGAGCAAACCTATGCACTGGCCACGCCCGTGGACGCCGTGATCAAAGTGCTGGTTTGGGAGGGGGAGGAGGAGCCCGGCCAAGCGGTGAACGGAGATGCGGACATGGAAGGGATCCTGGATGAGCCGGATCCAGAAGAGCTCCAGGCTGCCCTGCCCACCATCCAGGCCGTTTTGGCGGAGTTGAACTTGACTCTGCAGCAAAACGGCTTTGACATCCTAACGGTCCAGGGAGAGTTGCCCCCTGTGGAAGAGGAAGATGTGTTCGAACTGGGCGAAAGCGAGGAAGATGCCCAGGAATTCCAACTGCTGGCTACCTTCTTCTACAAAGATAAGAAGTACGGCATCTTTACGCCCCTCGACCCAGTTCTGGTCTACGTAGCCCTGCCTGATGAGGGGGATCCCTACCTCCTGAACCCAGAGGACTCACCAGCCCTGTTCGACCAACTCAGTGCTGTGCTGCTTGATCTGGACGAGTCAGTGGAAGAGGAGGAGTACGATGATGAATATGACGATGAAGACGAGGACTAGGCAGCTCGGGATTTCTGCCTGAGAATTCAAGGCACCTGGGCCAAAAAGCCCAAAGGTGGAAGTACCAAGCCTCTTGCCCCAATGCAGCCCCTTGGTTGCCGCTCAAGTCGATTGGGCGGAGTCCTTTTGCCGCCAGCGCCGACTGGGGGAGCGGCAGATAATGGAAGGAGGCCCTCGTTTGGTTCCCCAGGCGTTGCCCGATCCCAAGGAGCAGCAGGGATGCAACCGGTTGATCTAACCACCCTCCGTGCTGTGCTGGCGGAGCTAAAAGGGGCTGAGGCCGGCGGGGATCCCTTGCTGCCTGCCCGCGTGGAGTGGATCCAGCAAACCGATCTGTGGACAGTGGTGATCGGCTTGCGCACTCTTAGGGCCCGCCCTTGCTTGCTGTTGTCTTGGCATCCCCAGGCGGCCCGAGTTCACCTCTGTCAGGCTCCTCCCAAGGAGCCAGAGGATTTTTCATTTAGCCAACACCTGCAGCGGCACCTGCGGGGCTTGGCCCTGACGGAGCTGGCGCTGCTGGACGAGTGGGAGCGGGTGATTGACTTTCGCTTTGGCCCTCGCCCCGGGGATCCGCCGCAGCGCCACCTTTATCTGGAAGTGATGGGGAAGTACAGCAATGCCATCTTGGTGGACGAGGCAGGCCTGATCCTAGCCTGTGGCCACGGGGTAAGCGAGCGGCAATCGCGGGTACGCCCCGTGCAGCCGGGACTTGCTTACGAAGCCCCCCCTGCCCTGACCGACCCAATCCCGCAGCGAAGCGAGCCCTTCTCCCAGTGGCAAGAGCGCCTGGCTCTAGTCCCCGGCCCTATTGCTCAGCGGCTCCTGCGCTGCTACCGCGGCCTCAGCCGGCACTTGGCAGAGGCAATGTGCCTCCAAGCGGGGATCCCACCCCAAACCCTCAGCAACCAACTCTCGCCCCAGGAGTGGCAGGCGCTGTTTTTTTGGTGGCAGGACTGGCTGGCCCGCCTGGAAACGGGTCGGTTTGAGCCGGCACTCACCTCCCAGGGGTACACTCTTCTCGGCTGGAGGGGCTCTAGCGGGGATCCCTCTCAGCCCAACTTGCACCAGCTCCTGGAAGCCTACTACCAAGCCCAGCTTAACCGCGAACGCTTTGAGCGGGAGCGACAGCGGCTGGGGCAAAAGCTGGCCGCCCTGCTCAAAAAACTCCGCCAGCGGCGCGACCACTTCGAGAAGATGTTGGCCGACTCAGCCCAAGCAGAAGCCTCCAAGCAGGCTGCCGATCTCCTCATGGCCCATCTCCACCTCTGGCGGCCAGGGCTGAGCTCGCTGGAGCTGCCAGACTTTTTTAGCGGCCAGATGGTCAAGATCCCGCTGGATCCGGAGAAAAACGCCGTTCTCAACGCCCAGGCCTACTACCGCAAGCACCGCAAACAAAAGCGAGCCCAGGAGGCAGTGCAACCTTTGCTAGCAGCCACAGAGCAAGAGATCCGCTACCTAGAGCAAGTGGAGGCAGCCTTGCAGCAGCTGGAAGCCTACCGGGATCCCCAGGACTTGGTCATCCTTGCAGAAATTGAGGCGGAGCTCATTCAGCAAGGTTACCTCGAGAGTCCTAGCAAGGCGGAGGGAGCTAGACGTTCCCCTGCAGCCAGCTTCAACCCCTATTGCTTCACTAGCCCCAGTGGTTTCCCTATCTGGGTGGGGCGCAACAACTGGCAAAATGAGCGGCTGACCTTTCGCCTTGCCCAAGACCAGGATTGGTGGTTTCACGCCCAGGAGATCCCGGGTAGCCATGTGCTCCTGCGCCTGCCTCCTGGGGCTGTGGCCGAAAGCGAAGATCTGCAAGCGGCTGCCGACTTGGCGGCGTATTTTAGCCGCGGTCGCCTTAGCGACCAGGTGCCGGTGGTGTATACCCGCCCTAAGTGCGTCTTTAAGCCTAAGGGATCCCCCCCTGGCATGGTGGTCTACAAACAGGAGCGGGTGCTGTGGGGCCGCCCCAGCCGCGCTCAGTTGCTCCTGGAAAAGGACGGAGCGCCCAAGTCGGATCTCCCAGCAGGGCTATAGCCCTCTACTCCGGGCTGACTACGGATCCCATAAACAGCACAGTTTGCGCCTCCCGGTTGGCTCCGGAGGCCACAATGGCCAACCAGAAGGGGCGATCCGCTACAAATTGGAAGGGCTCTTGCCGGTCGAGGGCGGTGCGGGAGACGATTACCCCGGTGGCAGCAGCCGCCTCGGATCCCTCTTCGTTAACTTCGATGGCCGCCTTGTGCAAGACTCTGCTGACCTGCGTCGGCTCTGGGGTCAGTTGGCTAAAATCGGCCCGCCGGGAAAAGGCAATCCCCATGCCCAACTGCTGCAAAGCTGGCCCCAGATCGATTTCGTAGGCCAGCTTAAACTTGGGGATCCGCACCGAGCCGGGGCGGGTGGACAGGGATCCCGTCCATTCTTGCCAAGTTTCTGGGCTAAGCTTCTCCCGCAGGGCTGCTAAGCTCACCCCTGGTTTGGGCAGCAGGAGCAGCATGGCCAGTTCCCCTTCCCCATAGGGCAGGCGCACCACCTGGAGCTGCTCGGTCTCCCGGTAGCCGTAGCGACCGGATTGGGCCATCAGCGGCACTTGGACACGGCGGCCATCAGCTTGGGTGAAGGGCTGGGGCTTGGTCAGGGTCGGATCGAAGGGCTGGGTCCACTCTCCCTTGAAATAGATGGCGTTGAGCAAAACCATCCTGTCTTCAC
>NZ_JANSIY010000060.1:5163-9348 GCF_047462295.1 Synechococcus sp. H60.3
ATCTGGCCCTGGGTGCGCTCGGCTACCCAACGGTTAATCGCCTGCACCGTCTGGCGGGATCCCAGCTCCACCCGATTGGCCACTGCTTGGTAATAGGTGGCCAGGGCTTGCAAAAAGGAGGGGCGCAAGGTGAGGGTTGTATCGACCCAAAGGCCGTTGGCCATTTGCAGCTGGATCGGTCCTTCTGCTTGGGATCGCTCCACCAGCCAGCGCACCATCTGGGCATTGGTCCAGTTCAACTCATTGAGGGAGAGTTCCTGGGCCTCCAGCACCTTAGCCATCGCCGCTTGGGTCTCTCCAGCAGCGCCGTTGTACAGCATGCTCAGGGCCAGACGAAGGCTCAAGGGGGAGAAAAAGAGGTTCTCTTGCGGTTGCTGCTGGAGTAGGTAATCGAATAGCTTTAGCGCAAAGCGACTTTGGGCTTGCTGGGCCACCGCCTCCTCTCCATAGCCTTCCCCATCGGTCACGGTCGGCTCAAACGGGATCCGCACCGGGGTTTCCCCGTGGGTGGGCCGGAGACCCAAAAGCAATAGGCCCAGCAGAGCCAGCAGCGGGATCCGGCTCACCGAGGACATGCTCAAAAGGTCTTTCATCGGGGCTCTCCTGGCCGGGTGGGGAACGAGTCTATGGCTATGGTATCGGGTTGGGGGTGGATGGCCCCTGCCCAGGCCGGCCATTGCGGCTGCGCTTGAGGTGAGATCGACAGGCCAAAGCCCGCAGGGGATCCCGGCCAAACTCTAGAGAGCAGGGTAGGATTAAGCCTGCACAGCTCAGCAGGAGAAAGGGATGAGTTGGTGGGTAAGAGAGCGCCAGGTTGTCACAGCAAGCGGGATTGCCTTGGGCCTGGCTCTGCTGCTGGGATGCGCCGCTGGAGGAGAAGCCCAGGGGACGGCAGCCGTTGCCAACGCAACTCCGGCCAAAGGACAGCCCCAGCACCTGCCGGTGGAAGCGGAAGTAACCATTGCTGGCAAGCGCTTTGAGCTGGAAGTGGCCCGCACCCCTGAGCAGCAGCGCTTAGGCCTAATGTTTCGCACCGATTTGCCTCTTGATCGCGGCATGTGGTTTCCCTTCGACCCGCCCCAGCCAGCTGCCTTCTGGATGTTCAACACGCCGCTTAACTTGGACATTATCTTTCTCTATCGGGGCCGGGTCGTCTCCATCGCCGCCGATGTGCCCGGCTGCCCTGCCCAACCCTGCCCTGTTTATGGGCCACCCCCTGACCAGTTGGTAGATGGCGTGCTGGAGTTCCGCGGCGGGACGGCGGCGGCCCTGGGTTTGCAAGTGGGAGATGTTGTGGAGATCCGCCAGCTTCCGCCCCCAACTCCTTGATTTCTCTCTTTGGGAGAAGGGCCGGGGGTGAGGGAAAACAAGCTTGCAGAAGAAGCTGGGATCCCAAAGGCAGCCGTTTGCCCTCTTCCTCGCGGTCTAGGATGATTTTCTCAGGGATCTTTGGGATGATTTTTGAGGGTCGCCAACTGTGGGAGGTTGATGCCAAGAGGCGACGGCGAGCTCAGGATGGTTTAAACCCTATGGATGTTAGCAGCGTAACTCAGTGGCTGGAGGTTGGAACTATTGCCTTGGCTTCCGTCCTTTGGGCGGAGATCGTGCGGGATGTGCGCCATTGGCTGGCCCACCAGTGGCCCTGGCTGCTGCCCAAGCACACCCTGCACCACCGCCTGTTCCGCCCCGATCTCAGCGTGGTAGACCCCAAGTTATACCGAGAATCCCAGTGGCACCACGATGTCCCCGAGGCAGCAACGATGGTTCTAGCCGGGATCCCTTGGGTGGTGCTCTTGGGACAGGGATCCCTCTTCTACGGCCTGGCAGCGGCAGTGGGGGTACTCTACTCGGCCAGTTTTCTGGTTGCCGGCGCGCTGCGGGGCTGGGGGCTGGCTCTGCAGACGGATATCACCCACCAGCCGGGGCCTTTCCCCGCCCCTCCTGCGCAGTGGTATGTGAACCGCGCCTACCACTGGCGGCACCACTTCGACGATACCAACGCCTACTTTTGCGGCACCCTAACCTTGGTGGATCGGATCATGGGCACCAGTCTCTCTTTCAAGGGCAAACGCGTGGCCGTCACCGGCGCCTCTGGCACCCTGGGCCGGGCCCTCTTGCAGCACTTTCACCGCCACGGAGCCAAAGTCATTGCCCTTAGCTCCCATGCGGATTCGGTTGCCATTGAAGTGGACGGCCAGCTCCAGCCGGTGGAGACCGTTCGCTGGCAGGTGGGGCAGGAGGGATCCCTGGCCGAACTCCTGGAGCGGGTCGATATCTTGGTCATCAACCACGGCCTCAACGTGCATGGGGAGCGGGATCCCGAGTCTGTCCGCCAGTCCTACGCCGTCAACACCTTCTCGGCATGGCGCCTGATGGAGCTGTTCTTTCAGACGGTGCGCAACAATCCGGAAGTGGCCACCAAAGAGGTTTGGGTAAACACCTCAGAAGCCGAGGTCAGCCCTGCCTTTAGCCCCCTCTACGAGCTCTCCAAGCGGGCCCTAGGGGATCTGGTTACCCTGCGCCGCCTGGACGCTCCCTGTGTGGTGCGCAAGCTCATCCTCGGCCCCTTCAAGAGCCAGCTCAATCCCATTGGAGTGATGTCAGGCGATTGGGTGGCCGCCCAGATCCTGGCCCAGGCCAAACGCGACTGCCGCAACATCATTGTCACCATCAACCCCCTCACCTACCTGCTTTTCCCGCTGAAAGAGTTGGCCGTCAGCACCTATTTCCGCTTGTTCAGCCGCCGCTCTTCTCGCCCAGTTCTTCTTGATCCCGTCGCCGGGATCCCTTTGATTTAGGGGAGTCGACCAATCCTGCCCGGCTCTATGGCATCAGGCGCAAAACTGGGGTAAGACAAGAGCAGGTTCTTTGGCCGCAGGAGAGGGGATCCCTTGCGCCAATGTGAACCTTGCGGGGAGCGAAAGGGCCCTTTGTTTGGAGGAATTCAACAGCTCGCTCTCCGAGTGAATGTTGGGTGTGAGGAGTAGGAGTGAGCGTCAACATGGTGCGACAGTGGGTAAGCGCAGTTCTCTGCGCAGTGGGTGGGTCTTTAGTGACGGGCCTTTTGGCGGGTTGTGCCATCCCCATAGCCTCTGCAGAGGTGGCGGAAGTGCAGGTGCGCTTGGTGCATGTGGCCCCCGATGCCCCTCGGATTGACTTGGAAGTGGGAGGGGTAAGGGCTGCCCAGGGTGTAGCCTATGGCGCAGTGAGCGAATACGTGCGCATGCCGGCGGGCGAGTACGACATTGTTTTGTTTTCAACACCTGAGAACCCTGGCCAGCCCTCGGGTTCTAAGGACTCCGTTGCGCGAACGGTTGTGGCCAGGACTGTGGCCAACCTCAGGGGCGGGGGAGTGTTCTCAGTGGTGGCCGCCGACGAGCCCAATCGCGTGACGGCCTTGGTACTGGAAGACAATATCAACCCTCTATTTGATCAAGCCCTGGTGCGGTTTGTCCACGCTGCCCCTGATGCGCCGGCCCTGCAATGGCAAGGGGAGCAAGGCCGGGTGCTGTTGCCCCAGTTGGCCTTTGGGCAAGTATCCACCTTTCAAGCCATGCGCCCCGGCTTTACCCAAATCCAGGTGGCTACAGCCCCTTCTGCTTCAGGTGGGCAGATATCTCCCAGCCGGAGCATTCCCTTGCAACGGTTTGACCTCCAGTTAGAGGCAGGTAAAGTCTACACCCTCTACGTAGCCGGCCTGCTGCGCAGCAATCCGGGCTTGAATATGGTGCTGGCAGAGGAAACTCGAGCTCGTAGGCTCCTATAGCAAGGCTGCCTGCGGCTTGATCCTCTCTATACTGTGAGACTAGCCGCTCGTCTCTGGCTTTGGGGGCACAGCCTGTGGATGCCTTATTTCAAGTGGTGGTGCTTAGCCAAACTCCAGATCCCGAACGGGTGATCTGGCAGGCGATGCACCAAGATTACAGCCCCGATTTTGTTACCCCAGAGGGCCGGATCCCGGAAAAGTATGGAGAGGCCGTGGTGCGGCATCTGCTGGAGGGCAATCGTGGCCACTATGGGCCTCTTGAGCACCCTCAGATCACGTTTGGGGTAGGCTATTTTCCCCATGCTGTCATGCAACAGGCCCGTACTCATCGAGTGGGAGTTTCTTTCGACGTTCAATCTTTTCGATATACAGGCCGGCAAATTGCCGATTTGGGCAAAAGACTCTTGTCTGCGCCCCCG
>NZ_JANSIY010000060.1:9448-15577 GCF_047462295.1 Synechococcus sp. H60.3
GCACCAACGAAACCGCTGCTTTTGCCGACAAAACCGGCGCGGAGCCCTCGTTATCTTTGCAAGAGTTGGAAACTCTGTTTTACGTTCCTGCCAGCGTCAAAGAAGGCAAGGCCAAAACCCGCCAAGGCTTCAAGCCCATCTCTCCTGAGGCCCTGAACATCATTCTTGAGCAGTATCGCAGTCAGGCCATTGCCTATTATCGCCTGGTCGAAGAGTGCGGACTGCCTTATGAAGATGCTCGTAACATCATCGGCTACGGGATCCGCCAACATTTTGTAGTCTCTTTTAATTGCCGCAGCTTGATGCATTTTCTGGATTTGCGGGCTAAAGACGATGCCCAGCGGGAGATCCGCGAGCTGTGCGAGCTCATCTGGCCCCACTTTGAGGCCTGGTGCCCTCATGTTGCCGCCTGGTACCGCAAAAATCGCTGGGGCAAGGCCAGGCTTTCTCCTTGAAACCTAAATCGCGTAAGCGGGACGGAGTTCTCTAACACCGGAAAAGTATAGGATAAGGTCATCTTTCGACCCTCACCCTCAACCCCTCTCCCCTCGTGGGAGAGGGGAGCAAGGGATCAACTAACAAGCTGTTTCCCAATATTTGGAACGACTGTTGTATGGATCCCAGAGCTTATGAACAAATGGCGGGCTTAGAAGATCGACATTGGTGGTTTGTGGGGCGCCGCCGCATTCTCAGGCAGGTTATTGCCGGGATCCCTCTTCCGCCCGCGGCTTGTATCTTGGAAGCCGGCTGTGGCAGTGGCGGCAACCTAGAAATGTTGTCTCAGTTTGGCCAAGTCTGGGCCATGGAAAGAAGCGAAATAGCATTGCCTTTGGCCCGGGCCCGCGGCATTGGGATTGTGGCCGAAGGTGAATTGCCGCATCAGATCCCTTTTGGCTCCCAGCAATTTGACCTTATTGCCCTACTGGACGTTTTAGAACATTTGGAGGAAGACAAAGCAGCTCTGGAAGCTCTCATCCAAAGGTTAAAGCCATCCGGCTACCTGGTGATCACGGTACCGGCCTACCCCTGGCTGTGGAGCGCCCATGACGAGCTCAATCACCACAAGAGACGCTACACAGCAGCACAACTTCTCTCCTTACTCAAGAGTGCCGGCCTGCAAATTCATACCTTTACCTTTTTCAACAGCTTTCTCTTTCCATTAGCAGCAGGGATCCGCCTAGCCCAAAAGAGCTTTCCCCTCAAGGAGAGTCAAGATCTAAAAATGCCCTCGCCTTGGATCAATTGGCTTTTAACCGAGATTTTTGCTGCAGAAGCCTATTTAATTTCTAAGTTCTCCCTACCCTTTGGCCTGTCTTTATTGGCGGTAGCCAGCCTTAAGAAAATTGCTCCTCTGAGAAACTGAGCTTCTTAATCCTCAACTTCTCGCCGTTATTACCAGTTTTTTCAGTCAACATCGATTTTGCCGTTCGCGCTAGCGAGACGGAGTCCTTGCAGCCTCAAATGGATAACCTTTTCTGTAGGATTGTTTCCAGTCTTAACTGCTGAAGGAGATAGCTCTTGGCCAATCGCGCTGGCGGGACGGGTTTCTTTCGCGGCTACACCCTGAGCTTGGATCCGCATCGCCTGTGGGTGCCCTTGGCTTGTTTGGGGGATGGGCTCTGTATTTGGCTGGCCTTCGGGGCGGCTTATTGGCTGCGCAGCTTGCGCCCCCACCAGCTTTTGCCCTGGGATGTTTATGCTGGCCTGGGGTTGTTGACAGTCCTTAGCTATTGGGGCGTTCAGGCTGGCTTGGGAGGATACGGCGAATCGAAGCGCTTATCTCGCTTTGAGGAATGGGCCAGTTTGCTGCTGGGGCTGGGGGTGACCTTTGGCTTGGTGTTGGCGGGGGCCTTTTTCGTGCGCTCCGTCTCGCTGTCGCGCTTGGTGGTGGGCTATGCCAGCCTGCTGGCCCTGCTTAGTTTGACGGGGATGCGGGCGCTGCTGCGGCTGGGCATGGGTTGGCTGTATGCCCACGGCCAGGGGCGGCGACGGGTGATCTGGGTGGGATCCGGCCTGCTCTTGGCTGAGGTGCTGGAGCGACTGGAGCGCTGCCCAGCCTTGGGGTTTGAGATTAAGGCTTGGGCCGTGGCCGGGGATCCCTCGGCGCCGGAACCAGAGCCTTTGCAGAAGCTGGAGCGGCTGGAGCCCAGCCACCTGGTGGCCTATGTGCAGGCTCACCCCGAGATCCAAGAGGTGTGGTTTGGGCAGCCGGAGCTGGCCAATGCACCTCTGTTGCTCAGCTTGCAGGCCCTGTCGGTGCAGGTGCGGCTGGTGCCAGATATCCTCGGTTTTTTGACGGTGAACTTCAGCCTCCAGTCCCTGGACGGGATCCCGCTGCTGACGCTGCGCCAGCCCCCTCTGCGCTACGCCCACAACCGTTTCCTCAAGCGAGCGGTAGACATCCTGGGGGCCTCCCTGGGCCTGGTGTTGCTCAGCCCCTTATTTTTGGTCATTGCTCTGCTGGTGGCCTGCAGCAGCCCCGGCCCCATCTTGTATTGGCAGGAGCGGGTGAGCTTGGATGGGCGCCGCTTTTGGATTGCCAAGTTCCGCACCATGCGGGTGGATGCCGAGGCACCCGGCCAGCCGGGCTGGACGCGCCCTGGGGATCCGCGCCGAACCAAGATAGGAGCCTTTTTGCGCCGCACCAACCTGGACGAGCTGCCCCAGCTTTGGAACGTCTTGAAGGGGGAAATGAGCCTGGTGGGCCCCCGCCCGGAGCGGCCCTACTTCGTGGAGCAATTTAGCCAGGAGATCCCCAAGTATCCGGATCGGCATTTGGTGAAAAGTGGCCTCACCGGCTGGGCTCAGATCCACGGCCTGCGGGGAGACACCAGCATTGCCCGCCGCACCCAGTATGATCTCTACTATGTGCAAAACTGGTCTCTGTGGCTGGATCTGCGCATCCTCGCCATTACCCTTTGGCAAGGGATCCGCGGACGGCTGACCGGCTATTAGGGGTTGCCTATGTCCTCCTCGCCCACGCCCCCAGAGCTCCTCTACGAGGGCAAGGCCAAGCGGGTCTACCGCACCGCCGATCCCCAGGTTTACCTCTGCCAATACAAAGACGACGCCACGGCCTTCAACGCCCAAAAGCGGGGATCCATCGCCGGCAAGGGGGAGGTCAACTGCACCGTCTCCAGCCGGGTGTTTGCCTACCTGGCGCAGCAGGGCATCCGCAACCACTTTTTGGCCCAGACCGGCCCTCGAGAGATGCAGGTGCGCGCCCTGCGGATCCTGCCCTTGGAAGTGGTGGTGCGCAACCGCACGGCCGGCAGCCTCTGCCGGCGCCTAGGCCTGGAGCAGGGCCTGCCCATCGAGCCGCCGCTGGTGGAGTTTTACTACAAAAACGACGCCTTGGGGGATCCCTTGGTAACCCCCGACCACATCCGCCTGTTGCACCTGGCCACGCCAGAGCAAGTGGAGAAGCTGGGATCCCTGGCCTTGGCGGTCAACACTCACCTTCGCCACTTCTGGCGGCGCTGCCGGCTGGAGCTGGTGGACTTTAAGCTGGAGTTTGGCCTGGACGAGGAAGGGGAGATCTGGCTGGCGGACGAGATCAGCCCCGACACCTGCCGCCTGTGGGATCTAGAAGGGACTGAGCCGCGGGTGCTGGATAAAGACCTCTTTCGCTTTGATCTCGGCGATCCGGCAGCCGGCTACCAAGAGGTGCTGCAGCGAGTGCTCCAGGCTACTGATCCCAATCTCCCCTCTCCTGCAGCGCGGGAGAGGGGCAGGGGGTGAGGGTGCCATGACTTCCCCCCGCTCCTCTGGCCCTGACGACCGCTTCCGCCGCCAACTGGCCGACCTGTTGGACACCTGGGTGGAGCAGGGGCTGATTCAGCCGGCGCAGCGGGATCGCCTGTGGGAGTACTACCAACTCGATAGCTTGCCGCGAACAGCTGCTAGCCGCTTTACCCTGGTGCTGCTGCTGTTGGGCGCCGTGCTGGTGGGCTTGGGGGTGATCTCCTTCGTGGCCGCCAACTGGGACGCCATTCCCCGCTCGGCCAGAGCCTTGGGATCCCTGGCCCTCACGGTGGGACTGCAGGTGGCCGGCTTGCGACTTTGGCAGCAGGGATCCCCGCGCTTGGGCAGCGCCCTATTGATTGCCGGGGAGCTGGCCCTGGGAGCCGCCATTGCTCTGATGGCCCAGTGGTTTCAAATGGGGGGATCCCTGGCGGGCTTGTTCTTGGCCTGGGGGGCGGGCAGCTTGGCCGTGGCCTACAGCTTGTTCCACACCCCCAGTGGCGTCCTGGCCTGTCTCTTATTCGCCCTGGCCGGGATGACTGACCTGCGGCAGAGGGGGATCCGCTCGGCTCTGGATCCCCTCTACCCCTGGCTGGCCCTGGCCCTACTGCTGCCCCTTGCCTATGGGTGCCGCTCCCGCTGGATCTTGGCTTTGGCACTGGTAAACTTCGGCCTGGCGCTACAAAGGTCGGCAGAGGTCTGGGACAGCTCTGGAGAAGGCTTGACCCTCTGGCTGCTGCTTGGCCTTGCCGTTGTCTGGGGGCTGGGCTTTTGGCACCAACGCCATGGTTACCGACTAAGCCGGATTTTGACCGGAGAAAATGGCCAGGATGGCGAGCAGGAGCAAGTCTTGGATCTGATCCCGACGGCGGAGGGCCTGGCTTTGCTGGGGCTGGGTTTCTTGCTCTACGTCTGGAGCTTCCGTGACCCCTGGGACTGGGATCCCGACCCCTTACCTCTGTTCCAAGCTATGGATCCCTGGGCAAGCTTGTCGGCGGCAGGGTTGCTGCTGCTGGCCGGCTGGGGCTGGTGGCAGGGGTGGCAGGCCAAGAGATCCCAGCCCATTTCCGCCTGGCTCAAGGATGCCGTCGTTTTCCTCTCCCTGATTACCCTGGCCCTTTTGCTGGTGACTAGGAACTTGACCTCAAGAGTGGCCCTGGCCTTCTTGGCCCCCTGGATCCTGACCCTGCTGCTGGTGGGATTGTCGGCGATCCTCTGCTGGGAAGGGCTGCAGCAGGGGCTGCGGGGGCGCTTCTGGCAGGGGCTATTGGGCCTGACCTTGGTGGTGCTGACCCGCTTTTTCGAGTATGAGACTGGCCTCTTGGCCAAGTCGGCGGTGTTGGTGGCCTGCGGGATCGGCGTGATCTGGGTGGGGCTGAAGGTTGAGCAGCGGCTGAACCGATCCCTACCGCCGACTCCGCGACCCTGAAAACCAGGCAGTCTAGCGGCGAGCCTGGGCAAAAATGGCCTGCAGGATTTCGTCGGCTCCCTGTTGCTTCAGCTTTTCCGCCAGGGAGATTCCCACCGCTTCCGGGTCAGCAGTGGATCCCGTTTGGGTATTACGGATCAGCCGTCGCCCCTCTAGGTCGGCCACCATGCCGGTTAGGTGCAGCTCTTCCCCCTGCACTTGGCTGTGGACCCCGATGGGCACCTGACAGCCTCCCTCCAAAGCCCGTAGGAAAGCTCGCTCGGCCAAACAGCGGGCTGTGGCCTCCCCATCGGCCAAGGGTTGAATGAGCTCCAGGATCCGCTCGTCCCCCTGCCGGCACTCGATGCCGAGGGATCCCTGGCCAACGGCGTACAAGGACACACTGGGATCTAGCACCTCGTGGATCCGCTGGGCTTGGCCCAGGCGCTTCAGCCCGGCCACCGCCAAGATCAGGCCGTCGTACTCCCCCCGATCCAGCTTGGCCAAGCGAGTGTTGAGGTTGCCCCG
Organism: Synechococcus sp. H60.3; assembly: GCF_047462295.1. NCBI lineage: Bacteria > Bacillati > Cyanobacteriota > Cyanophyceae > Synechococcales > Synechococcaceae > Synechococcus > Synechococcus sp. H60.3. The sequence continues at coordinate 15,129 of NZ_JANSIY010000060.1, forward strand.
CACGTCCTTAAACTGCAGGTGGGGAAAGGCGTGGCGCAGTTGGGCCAGTCGCCGCAGAGAGGAAGTGCCGATCACCGTCCCTGCTGGTAGGGTGGCCAGGTGGTAGGCGCGCAGCTCCTCCCGCAGCACCAGCGCGTCCAGAGGATCCTCCCTCTGCGTGATTGCCCCCAGAACCAGGCCTTCTGGCAAGCGGGTGGGCAAGTCCTTGAGGCTGTGCACCGCCAGATCGCTAGTGCCGTTGAGCAGGCTAACCTCCAATTCCTTGGTAAACAGGCCCTTATCCCCGATTTTGGCCAGCGCCACATCCAGGATGATGTCTCCCTGGGTGGAAAGGGTGTGCAGCTCTAGGGGCAACCCTGGATGGTGGGCCTGCAACTGCCCCATCACCCAGCGGGTCTGGGCCAGAGCCAGCTCGCTTTTGCGGGAGGCGATCCGCACCGGCTGGACAG
>NZ_JANSIY010000061.1:0-15503 GCF_047462295.1 Synechococcus sp. H60.3
GATCCAAAGAATGGGTTGGCATTCCCTTCTCTCCTTCCTCTTAAAACCTGTACCCTATTTTAAATTAACAGGCTGTAGCGCGCCCACTCTGGCACCTACACTGGCAGCGGACCAAGCGGCAGAGCGGGTAGTGGAGGGATCCCGGCAATTCCCTCCCGTGGAAGCTAAACCGGCGGCACCCCCCGACTCCTCCAGATGAGGCTTGGCAACGCCAGGGCAGCACCCCGGTGCAAGACGCCGAGGGCCAGACAGTGGGCAGCAGTTTGGGCCTGCTCGAAGGCCAAGCGGGGCAAGGGTGGCAGCGCGGCGGCCAATTCAGCAACTCTCGCAGCCAACCCTACTCCACCGAGTCAAGCAGCCCACCAACCGGCCTAGGGCGCTGGCAGCGGGAAACTCATGTTTTCAATGCCCAAGGGGATCTGCTTGGCGGCCCTGAGGGGGATGTGCAACTTTGTGCCAGCGCAAGGCTGGGTGAAAACAGTAGAGGGCAATATCTTCAAGGGGTAATCCATCTGCCACGCCGCCATAGTCAGCCCTAATCCGTGAAAGACCCGGAGGGATCCCCTACTCAAGGCTGCCCGACGTGCCGCTGCAGCGCCTGGATCCCGGCAGCCAGGGCAAAGAGAACGAAGACCAGCAGGGTGCTCAGGGCTGCTGCCTGGTGGGTGTAGCCCCCTTGTTGTAAGCCAAAGATGAGCCACCCAAAGGTTTCTGAGCGGGAGGTTACCAAGAGAGCAGAGAGGGTCAGCTCGGCAAAAGATTGCAAAAACACCAGCAACACTGCTGCCGTTAAGGCCGGTGCCAGCAGGGGCAGCAGAATGTGGCGAAAGGTTTGCAGCAGAGATGCCCCATCCAGGCTGGCTGCCTCCTCTAGGCTGGTGTCCAGGCTGCACCAAGCAGCTTGCAGTGGCTGTAGCGCCAGGGCCAAGAACCGTCCCAGATAGGCCATCAGGATCAGCCCTAGGGTGCCGTAGAGGCTCAGCCCAGGCAGGGGCGGGGGCAACCACACCAAAATGAGGGACAGAGCAAAAATCAGGCCCGGCAAGGCATAGGGCAAGTCCACGATCAAGCTAAGTAGGGCCAGCAGCCGTACTTTCAGCCGAGTCAGAGCATAGCCCAAGATCGTTGCCATCCCGCTGCAGAGCAGCGCTGCTCCTCCTGCCAAGCCCAAACTGTGCAGCGTGGCGCGGCGGGCCCGCTCCAGCTCAAAGAGAACCACGCGGAAATGCTCCAGCGTCAGGTTAGACCAGACTAAGGGCAGGCCATAGGCCCGCAGCAGGGCAGTTGCAGCCATGGCCAGCAAAGGCCCGAGAATGAGCAGCAAGGCTGCGACGAAGAGGATCCCGCTGAGCAGCCAACCCAGCCAGCCCAAGCGATAGGGATCTGGAGGCACCTCGCCAGGATCCAACTCCGTCTGGCTCCGCTGTGGCCAGGCCAAAAAGACCAGGGCGGGCAGGCCAAAGAGCAACGACAGCGCCGCGCTGCGCCCAAACCCATCCCCGCCGAAGTTGATCACCTCTTGGTACAGCAGGGTGGGCAAGGTCAGGTAGCGTCCTGGGATCCCCAGCAAGGCCGGGATCCCGAAATTGCCCCAGGCCCCCAGAAAAGCCAGCGCCGCCGCTGCTGCCACAGAGGGCCGCAACAGGGGCAGGGTGATGAAGAGCCAAACCTGCAGCAAGTTTGCCCCATCCAGTTGGGCCGCCTCCTGAGCTTGCTTGGAGAGCCGGCTCAAGCCCGCCACCAGCGTTAGGTAGGCAATTGGCAGCACAAAAAGAGCCAGCAGCAGAATGATCCCCCCCGGCGTGTAGAAGCTCCACAGGGATCCCTGCTTCCCCAAAATCCAGCGCAGCCCCTGCTGCAAGTAGCCCACCGGCCCGGCCCATTGGATCCAGGCCAAGGCCAAAACCTGGGGCGGAACCACGAGGGGAGATAAAAAGAGCACCCGCAGGATGCCGCGGCCCGGCAGATCTGTCTGGGTGGTGAGCACCGCCAGCACCAGGCCGCCGACCAGCGCTAATGCGGCTGAGACCGCCGACACCCAAAGGCTGTGGCCCAGCGCCAGATGGACGCGGGGCGTTTCCAGCAACCAGCGGATGTTCTCAAAGGAAAGCCCTTCCCCTTCGCTGCTCAAGGCTCGCTGCAACAGCTTCCAGAGGGGATAAGCGTGGGTCAAAGTCAAAAGGCACGCTACGGCTACCAGCCAGGGGATGATGGGGTGCCTTAACCCTTTACTCAAGCCCTCCCCCAGAAACGTTAGACCACGCCTTTGCTGACGCCCAAGGGATCCCACCTATTCCCCAAACAACTTGGCAAAGCGGGCTTTGTCGGCCTCGCGGCTTTCGGCCAACTCCGCTGCCGGGGCGCTCAAGATCTTCAGCTCGCTCAAAGCGGGGAAACCTTTTGGCGGCGTCACATCCTGCCGCAGCGGCATGTAGCCCATCTCAGCAGCGACCTCCTGTCCCTTCTGAGACAGCAAGAAGTCCACAAAAGCCTGGGCAGCTTCCAAGTTAGGCGTTCCTTTGACAATTCCCACCGGCTCGGTAATCACTGGCACGCCCTCCTTGGGATAAACCACCTCCACTGGGGATCCCTCGTTGCGGCTGCGAATAGCAAGAAAGTCTACCACCATGCCGTAGCTCTGTTCACCGCTGGCGACGTTACGGGCCACAGCGCCATTGCCTTGCACCAGCACGGTTTTATTCTTTTTCAGCGCTTCGTACCACTCCCAGCCCAGGCCAGGGGTGCGGGTGATAACTCCCAAGTTGTAAGCAGCAGCACCCGAATAGGTGGGGCTGGGCATCACTGCCTGGCCTTGGGGAACCTGGGCTAGAGCCGCCCAACTGTCAATGGGCTGGGCTTTGGCAGTGTTATAGACGATCACTGTAGCCAAGATCTTGGTGCCGAAGTAGTGACACTCTGGGTCGTAGTAGGTGGCAGCGATGGCCTTGGCCTCGGGACTGCAGTAGGACTCCAGCAAATTGCGGGATTTCAGCAACTCGAAAGTAGGCGCATCGGCCACCAGCAGCACATCGGCTTGGGGACTGCCCTTTTCCGCTTCCAGCAAAAAGCGGCTGATCACCTCCTCGGTGCCGGAGCGAAAGATCTCTACCGAAACTTCTGGATAAACTTCCCGAAACGCAGACACGGTTTTCTGAGCGTCTGCATCAGGTTGGGAAGTGTACAAACGCAACGCCCCAGATGGCTTGGCCCAGACCGAGCTCAGGGATCCGCACCCAAGGGGCTGGGCAAGGGCCACACTGCAGAGCATCGCTAACAAAGGTAGAGGGCGTATCATAGTTCTCCCTTGTTTGAGCGATTCGCTTAGCTGTCGATTTACTGATAACCAAGGCAGTTTTATTTCAAGATTGCCAAGGTCAAAATCTGCATTGGCCTTACATTTTTGCCTTTTGCAAACACTTGCAAGCTACAGGGTACCCCAAAAAGATTAACTCGAGATTATCTTCTGATTAAGAGGAAAAAAAGAAGCTGTTGACCGCATTGTCCAAGTGAGAGGGGTTACATCTGGAGCTCCTGAGGGCGGGGCTTGAGTGCATCACCCAGAAGCCGCAGGAGGCCCGCCCTGTACCCGTGGGGTCAGGGACGGGAGGAATGTGGCCTTGCTTGTTGGGATATAGTGAGGTGATGAGCCAAGTCCTGACTATCTCCCGATCGTTTTGGGAGCAGCCGTAAACCAACCAGCCTAGAGATTCGCGGTTGGCTTACCAACTGCAGGGTTACTGAAGGACTGCTCCGTACCGCTTAGCGGCCAGAAGCGGGTAGTTTACTGATGGGCTACACTGGCCATTTGAGCAGAGGCAGTGGGAGTAGCTGTTAGAGCATGGCCAGAATTGCCTTTGCCAACCTCGGCTTTGCTGGACGGCAGGAGCACCTGCCCAATTTCCTGCAGCTTTAAACCAGCGAGCCAGCGCAATTTTTTAACATCGCTGCCCGCTTTTTTCTGAGGGTAGGCGCTGTACCCCTGGTCGGCAACTTTGGGTTATACTCAACGACTTCAGGCGGATTTAGGCTTGCTTGAAGTAGTCGGGCTCGTTGCCGGGCTTCCACTTGATGTTGCAGCCGAGGCTGGGCTTTTGGTCAGGATCAATGGGCTTGCCCGCCAGCAGGTTATCCAGTGCCGCCCGCAAGTCTTTGCCCGTCACCGGCACATCCGTCAGGCTGGGGCGGCTGTCGTCCAGTTGGCCCCGGTAGACCAGCTTACGCTCCGCATCAAATAGGAAAAAGTCGGGGGTGCAGGCAGCGCTAAAGGCTTTGGCCACCTCTTGGGTTTCGTCGTAGCAGAAGGGGAAGGTAAAGCCCAAGGTCTCGGCCATCTTCTTCAAGTTCTCGGGGCTGTCGTCGGGGTAGTTCTCCACATCGTTGGCGCTGATGGCTACAATGCCGACGCCGCGATCCTTGTAATCTCTGCCGATGCGGGCCAGCTCTTCTTGCACGTGCTTCACATAGGGGCAGTGCTGGCAGATGAACATCACCAGCAAAGCGGGCTTGTCGGCAAAAGTAGAGAGGGAAATGGTTTGGCCGCTCACCACATCCGGCAGGCTGAAGTCAGGGGCCGGGGTGCCCAAAGGCAGCATGGTCGAGGGAGTACGGGCCATAACAAACCTCCAGCGTCAGATTTCTTTAATCATCATGGATCATCCTGCTCCCCCAGGCTTGCCGGCAAGAAGGGATCCTTAGGATCCCGACCGGGCCGAGAACCGCTTTTACGAATAGCCGTGTAAAGCCACCGGTTTCCCAGCGGGGGAGTGTCAAAATTGGATAGAGTCCGCAACATTTTGTTCGGGAGCTGAGCCTTGAGCACCGCCGTCTTGCCCGCTGCCCCCCTGGTGGACACCCACGTCCACCTGAACTATCCCGACTTTACAGAAGATCTACCGCAGGTGGCCGAGCGCTGGCGCCAGGCCGGGATCCGGCAACTGGTGCACTCCTGTGTAACGCCAGCGGAATTTCCCCAGTTGCAGGCCATTGCCGACCAGTACCCCGAAGTCTTCTTGTCGGTGGGGCTGCACCCTCTGGAGGCGCGCCAGTGGCAGCCGGATCTGGCCGAAAAGATCGCCCAGTTGGCCGCCAGCGACACGCGGGTGGTGGCCATCGGGGAGACGGGCTTAGATTTTTACAAGTCCGACCCGGCGGACATCGAGCGGCAACAAGCATCCTTCCGCGCCCACATTGCCATTGCCCAGGAGCAGGATTTGGCCCTGATCGTCCATTGCCGCGAGGCGGCAGCAGCCACCTACGAAATCCTCAAGGAGGCCCTGGCCACTGGGGGGCCGCTGCGGGTGGTGATGCACTGCTGGAGTGGATCCCCGGAGGAGACGCGGCTCTTTGTGGAGCTGGGCTGCTTCATCAGCTTTAGCGGCATCGTGACCTTCAAGAACGCCGAGACCGTGCGCCGGTCGGCCTTGGAGGTGCCCTTGTCCCAGCTTTTGGTGGAAACCGATTGCCCTTTTTTGGCCCCCACCCCCTTCCGCGGCAAGCGCAACGAGCCAGCCCATGTGCAGCGGGTGGCCCAAACCCTGGCGGAGCTGTTGCGGATCCCCTTGGAAGACCTGGCCCAACAGACCAGCCAAAATGCCGCCCGCCTCTTCCGCCTGCCCCAGCCCCCTTTGTGAAGGAGAGTGGAGAACTTTTGAATTCCTTGAGCTTTTCCCTTGCGGCTCTGTAACTTCCTGGCAGGGGGCGCTATCGTGAAAGAGGGAGTGTAGCTTCCAATACTTCTGCGCTTCCTTATGTAGAGATGGCTATAGAGAACTTGGCCCCTGCAGCCTGCACCAGCCGGGATGCCCTCATCAACCGCATTACCCACCAGATCCGGCAATCTTTGGAGCTGGATCAGATCCTGAGGGCAACCGTAGAGGAGGTGCGCGCCTTTTTGGGCACGGATCGGGTCAAGGTGTATCGCTTCGACCCGGAAGGTCATGGAACGGTGGTGGCGGAAGCTCGACAAGCTGAGCGGCTGCCCTCTCTCCTGGGTTTGTCTTTTCCGGCGGGGGATATTCCTGAGCAAGCGCGGCAGCTGTTTCGCCTCGCTCAGGTGCGGGTCATCGTGGATGTGGAGGGCCAGACCCGCTCCCTCAGCCAGCCGGAGCCCCTGGGCCGCTTTGCCCAGGCCCAGCCTTTGCCTCTGGGAGAGGTGCCGCAGCGGCCGGTGGATCCCTGCCATGCCCATTACCTCAAGTGCATGGGGGTGGCCTCTTCCCTGGTGGTGCCCCTCCTGCATCACCAGCAATTGTGGGGGCTCTTGGTCTCCCACCACACCGAGCCGCGCTCCTACTCTGCTGAGGAGCTGCAGGTGGTGCAGTTGGTGGCGGATCAGGTGTCGATTGCCATTGCCCAGGCGGAATTGCTGGAGCAGGCGCGGCGGAAGGCGCAGCAGGAACGCTTGATTAACCAAATTGCGGCGCTGGTGTACTCGCCGCTTCACCCCGAAACCACCCTGAGCACCGTCCTGGAGCAGCTTACCGCCCAGCTCCAAGGGATCGGGGCGCGGCTGCGCATCCAGTTCATGGGCTTGGAGACTCTCCACTGCTATGGGAGCCAGCCGCCGGCAGGATACGACGCCTGGCTGCAGGAGCAGGTGGGAAGAGGCAAGTCGGCAGGGGACGGGGTGAGAACCTGGTCGCTTTCGCAATTGGAGAAGTGGCCAGAACTGCGGTCGCAGGTGCAGCAGACGCCCATCCGCGGGCTGCTGGCGGTACCGCTGCTTTGGAACGAGCAGGTGGTGGGCTGGCTGAGCGTGTTTCGTGGCGCCATCTGCCAAGAGACCCACTGGGCCGGCTACCGCTGGCCCGCCCAAGGGGAAGGTTGGGAGGATCCCCGTCAACAACTGCCCTTGATCTCTTTTGCCGCCTGGCGGGAGCTGAAAATTGACGAGCCCAAGGCTTGGTCGGCCCCAGAGCTGGAGCTCGTCAGCCGCGCTGCCGTGCACCTGGCCCTCTCGATCACGCAAAACCAGCTCTACCGGCAGTTGCAAGATCTCAACGCCCGTCTGGAGCAGGAGGTGCAGGAGCGGACGGCGGCCCTGCAGCGCTCTCTGGCAATGGACGCCCTCTTGCAGCGGGTCACCGACCAGGTGCGCACCACCCTGGACGAAGCCCAGATCTTGCGGGCAGTGGTGCAGGAGTTGGCTCTGGGGCTGTCCATCCAAGGCTGCGATCTCTGTCTCTACGATCCGGAAGCCGGCCAGGCCACGGTGCGCTACGAGTACACCGCCGCCCTGCCGCCTGCAGGCGGGATCGCTCTAACCCTAGCCGACTACCCGGATCTCTACCGGCAACTGCAAAGGGGGCAAGCGGCGCAACTGTGCCATTTGTCGGGGCAAAGCTGGATCCCGCGGCGGGAAGGGCTGACCCTGCTGGTATGTCCGCTGCGGGAGGATCAGGCCGTGTTGGGCGATCTGTGGTTGGCCAAGCCGGCAGACGAGTGCTTTGATGAGCTGGAGGTGCGGGTGGTGCAGCAGGTGGCGGATCACTGTGCCATCGCCATCCGCCAGGCCCGTCTCTACCAGGCCTCGGTGCAGCAAATCAGCGAGCTGGAACGCCTCAACCGCCTCAAAGATGATTTCTTGAGCACCGTCTCCCACGAGCTGCGCACGCCCATCACCAACATGAAAATGGCCATCCAACTGCTGAAAATGGCCCGCAGCCCGCAAAAACGGGAGCAATACTTGCAAATCCTGGAGCAGGAGTGCGAGCGCGAGGCGGAATTGGTCAACGATCTGCTGGATCTGCAGCGGCTGGAGCAGGGATCCAAACCCCTTCATCTCGAAGAAGTGTCCCTGGCCGCCTGGCTGCCCACTGTGCTCCAGCCCTTTGTGCAGCGGGCCCAGGCCAATCAGCAACAGTTGCGGTGGCAGATTGACCCAGCGGTGGGCAAGGTGGTGACGGATCAGGTGGGTCTGGAGCGGGTGGTGCAGGAGCTGGTCAACAACGCCTGCAAGTACACCCCGCCTCACCACCGCATCACGGTGACGGCGCGCCGCCTCAGCCCTGAACAAGTGCAAATTCGGGTTATCAACGAGGGGGTGGAGATCCCCCGCAGCGAGTGGGAGCGCATTTTTGAGAAGTTCTACCGCATCCCCAGCGGGGATCCCTGGAAGCGGGGCGGCACCGGCCTGGGGCTGGCTTTGGTTAAGCAGTGGATGCAGCGGCTGGGGGGCAGCGTCTCTATAGAAAGCGGCCAGGGCAAGACCTGCTTTACCCTGGTGTTGCCGCAGGGATCCCTGCAGCAGCCGCCCCTGAGTCGCAACTGTGCCTAGACCCATGAGTAATTGCCACCCAGAAGCGCTGCAACTGGCCGTTGCGCAATTCAACCGGGGGGAATTCTACGCCTGCCACGACACTCTGGAGGCGCTGTGGATGGAAGCGGTGGATCCGGAGCGGCGCTTCTACCAGGGGCTGTTGCAAACCGCCGTAGCCTACTACCACCTGCAAAACGGCAACCGCCGCGGCTGCATGATCCTGCTGGGGGAGGCCAACCGCAAGCTGGCCGATTTTCTGCCCACCTACGCCGGCTACAACCTGCAAGCTCTCTGGGAAGCCAACCAGAGTCTCCTGCAAGAGCTCTTTTGCCTCCAGCCTGAGGATCCCTTGCCCTGGGTGGCCCCTCCTGTCCTGAGAGCCGTTGACGACAGGCCCGATCGCGAGGCTTCTTGGAATCTCCCAGAACCCCAGTAGCTACCGCCGCTTGGAGCGACGAGCTTGCCGTTCTGCCTCGCTGCGCCGCCGCCGATCCCGCCAGTCGATAAAGGTGATGTAGCCAACGCCCACAGTGACAGCCGTCAAGAGCAAAAAGATGCTGCCGTAGGCGAGGCGGACAACCCAGGGCAAGTCAATTTCCATAGAGCAGGACGAAGTCTTTTAGCAACAACAGGGCCAGGCGGGATCCGCTACATGCCGTTACGGCCCCAGACCACAAAGGCAATGGAAAGGGCAAAGAAAGCAGCAACAGCAACCCAGCCAAAGGTGATGATGTCCATACGTCTAGCCAAGCAAAGAAGGCTCATCGGGGTGATCCCATTTTACGGGATGGGATCCCTTGTCAGCGGGCATTTGCGAGCACCTTATTCTCAGTTCAAACTGGCTACAGTGGGGTCAAATCCAAAACATCTGAGCCAAACGGGGGGGATCCGATGGTACTGGAGACATTGCCGCTGGTGGCCGCAGTGGCCATCGCCATTTTTATGCTGGTTTTCTGGGTGCGGGTGGTTCGAGAGGCCATCTGGACGGCGGTGGGGATCGTAGTTCTCCTGGCCGTGCTGTACGTGGTCTTTAGGATTGGCCCGCGGCAGGTGCTGCAGGAGCTGCGGGATCCCTTTGCTCTTCTGGATCAAGTGTGGCAGGTGATCGTCGCCTGGTTCCAGGCCCTTTTCCCCTAGTGCGTTATCTGCTATACAATTCCTCGTACAATGAACTGGGCTTGGGTTGGGGCTGCCGGCCCTTCCCCTTGGTTCTGTAACCCTAACGCGCTCCGATTGCTGGCCATGCCTTCTGACTCCCCACAGGATCCCCAAGGCCTCCCAGACCCTGCTCCGGAAGACGGGATCCCAGTTCCCGAAGATATCCAGGTGGAGGTGGAGGACTTGGGGGAGCGCCGCCGCCATTTGCAGGGCCGCGTCCTCATCCCGGTGGAGCGACAGTGGGTTTGGCAGGTTTTAACCGATTACGACCATCTGGCGGAGTTCATTCCCAACTTGGTGGAAAGCCGCCTCCTCGGCAGCGAGAATGGCCGCAAACTGGTGCGCCAAGTGGGATCCCAAAAGGTTTTATTTGCCCGCTTTTCGGCGGCAGTGGTGCTGGCCATTGAGGAAATCTTTCCCCACCAGCTTCGCTTCCAGGAGGTGGAAGGGGATTTTCTCCTTTTCGAGGGGTTTTGGGAACTGGCCGAGTGGCTGAACCATCAAACTTTGCTCACCTACCACCTGCAGGTGAAGCCGCCGCGTCGCATGCCGGTCGGCCTGGTGGAACGGCGCCTCCGCCGGGACTTGGCCTTTAACCTCCAGGCGATTCGGGAGCGCTGCCTGAGTCTATGTTCCCAATAGGGCGTGCCATCCCAAGCGCTCCGCGCCGCTAACGCGAACACCCCCAGCCCCTCTCCCTAAGGGAAATTGCCCTCACCCCCAGCCCCTCTCCCTTTGGGAGAGGGGAGCTACGGATCTAGGCCAGAGCTTTGCGGTAGCCTGATTTGTTGGATATTGGCAATTTGCATTTGCCGGCTGGGATCCCAGGTCAGCGCAGCAGACCTTCACTTCTTAGGGTTCAGGCGGCCATCGAGGGTTGTCTTTGGGTTTGTGGGTTGGCTATCGGCAGGGTGAAGTGGAAGGCACTGCCCTGGTTGATCCCTCCCGATTCGGCCCAGATGCGCCCCCCCATCGCCTCGATGATCAGCCGGCAGATGGCCAGCCCCAAGCCCGTCCCGCCCACAGAACGGCGCAGGGATCCCTCTGCCTGGTAAAACCGCTCGAAAATGACCTGTAAGCGCTCCGGTTCAATGCCGCGTCCACTGTCGGCCACAGTAAATCTCACCATCGCTTCTCCAGGTTCGCCGGCTGATGGCTCCACCTCTGCCCGGATCCAGATCCGCCCGCTGGGAGGAGTAAACTTGCAGGCATTGTCCAACAGCTTGCGCAAGACCTCCACCAGCCATTCCCCATCCGCCTTGACCATCGGCAGCCGTCTGGGCAGCGCCTGCTCGATGGTGGGTAACTCCTCGTGCCGCCGTCGCGCTTTGACGTTGCTCAGGGCCAGCTCCACGCATTCTTGGGCAGACAACGGCTCGATATGCCAGCGAACGCGACCGCTTTCCAGCTTGGAGAGGGTGAGAAAATCCTGCACCAACTCCCGCAGCCGACCGGCATCTTGCAGAGCCGCATTCAACATCTCCTGGCGCATCTCCAAGGGCATATGAGGATCGCCGGCCAACGACTCCAGACACACTTGAATGGTGGACAAAGGGGTGCGCAGCTCGTGCCCGATCACAGCGATCAGCTCCGACTTGGCCCGATCCAGATCCTGCAATTGGCGATTCAGCTCTTCCAGGTGCTGGTAGGCTTCTGCCTGTAAGAGGGCCACCCCCACTTGATTGGCAATGGCTTCTGCCAACTCCAGAGTGGCCGGCTGCCAGCGGCGAGGGTGTTCGTGGTGCAGCTCCAAGAGGCCCAGCAACCGCCCCTGATAGAGAATCGGCAGAGCCACCCAAGCGCGAATTTGGGCCGGCTGCCACAGCTCCGGCAGGCAATGCAGACGCGGATCCTTCTGGCTGTCCTCGCAACACACCAGGTGTGCTGAGGCCATTGCCTCCTGCAGAAAAGGGTTGCTTTGCACGGGCCAGAGGGATCCCTTGAGGCTGCCCATCGTTAGAGTGTGATACTCGTGCTCGATCTGGACAGCAGGAACCTGGCCATCGTAGCGGTAGATCAAACAGCGCCCCACTCCTGCCGCTTGCCCCAATTCCTGCACCGCAATGGTCAGGATATCGCCGGGATGCAAAGACTGGCGAATGGCGCTGCTGATGCGGTTGATCAAGCGTTCCTTGCGCTCTTGAGCCTGAATGGTGCGATAGGCCCGCTGCAGCTTGTATTGGCCTGCCTGAAGATAGGTGATCAGCCGCTCTGTAAAGGGCCCTGGGTTCAGTTGGCTGGCGGAGTTTTGCGGGGATCCCTCCAGGTACTGGCGAACCGGCTCCAAGCGAGGAGCCAGATCCGGACGGTAAGCGAGGATCTTCGGCAACAGAGCCAAAGCCGCCTGGGCGGCGATCAGGCGCTCAAATGACCAGATGCCGTCGAACTGCCGCGCCGCATCGATATCGCTGCCTTGCCAGGGCCGCTCCCGACACACCAAGCAGGTGGCATAGTGGGCGTCGATAACGATCAAATGCCACTCCTGAGCCAGTGGATCCTCCGGATCCAGGGGGATAAAGTTAGGGGGCAGGTCAGCCTGAGCCCCATCGGGGGTAGCCAGCACAAACACATCTTGGGCAACCGCGCTGATGCGACGGTAGCGCCGCGCCTCCTGGCGGTAGTAGCGCTCTTTTTGAAAATTGGCGAACACCCACGGGGATCCCTGACCTTGCAACACCTGATCCTCGATGGCATGGCTAAGGGCAACCAGAGAAGACTTGAAATAAAGCTGCGGGCGCAGATGGGGCACGGCCTGTAGCAGATCGCTCAATAGGGAAGTCCGACTCTGACGGCTCTGGCGGGATCTAGGGCGGGTAGAAGTCATAGCCCTATTGGCAAGTTCGGTTGGCAAGGAGTAACTTAGCCGTGGAGAAAGCGCCTGGCGGGCTGGCCTAGGTTTAGTCTAGCGGTTGGCTTCTGCAGCAAGGCGAACTTAACGAGCTGCAAGATCTGGCTAACTTGGACTAAGAATTGTAAAGTTGCGTGTAGACTCAATGTCGGGATCCCGGTACAGCCAAGAAGACGTGCAGCAGATCCTCCAGCGGGCCATTGCCCGCCAGCCGCGCCTGGGCGAGTTTACCCGCGCCCAGTTGCAGGAGATGGCCGCCGAACTGGGGATCTCACCCCAAGAGCTGGACTTGGCCGAGCAGGAATGGAAGGCTTGGCAAGAGCTGAACAACCAGCATCGCGAGTTCCAGCGCTACCGCCGTCGGCAGTTTTACCAGTTGCTGGGCCGATATGCAATTGTCAACAGCTTTCTGCTGGGCTTGGACTGGCTTTCCGGCGGGGGGCTATCTTGGTCGCTGTTTATACTCATGGGCTGGGGCTTGACAGTTTCCCTCAAAGGCTGGAACGCCTACCAGACGGAGGGGGAACGCTACGAGAGAGAGTTTCGCCAGTGGCAGAAGAAACGTAAGAAGCAGCTCCAGCGTCGATGAGAAACATCTCGTCTCTCTGCTTTGAGCAGAGGTGGTCTTAGAAAGAGGCTAGCGGCAAATGCTAGTATAGGTACTTAGCAGAGGCAGATGCCTGTGCGGGCGTAGTTTAATGGTAAAACCGCAGTCTTCCAAACTGCTGTTGTCGGTTCGATTCCGTCCGCCCGCTTCCAGAAAATAAACCTGCTCTAGATGAGCACTCTCAGCCTCAAACCTTAGCTGGGGGTAGATTTAGGTTCTGAATTGGGGTCGAAAGCTGTCAATGGAGTGTCTACTAACTGTCTGCAAAGGGGTGGGGGTGGACAAAAAGTTAGTAGCCACCTACACCTCCTATAGGATTTTGCTTTTGAGCTGGCGCTACTGGTTGTTGAGGGAGGTTCCGGACAGAGAACTTGGCTAGAGCCTTACCCGGCAATGAACTAACAATCGCTCTCCAAAGCTCGCAACCAGTTTAGGCTAGGAACTACCTCTTGGAGCTTAGGGCAGCTAAGGCCTGGCGATGTAAGTTGGGGTTAGCCGCCGCCAGCACTTCTCCCTTGGAGGTGCGAGTTAAGGGATCCCCCGCCCAGTCGGTAATCACACCGCCGGATCCCTCGATCACCGGCACAAGGGCGGCAAAATCGTAGAGGGCAAGGCCACATTCCATGACCAGATCGATGTAGCCGCTGGCTAAGAGGCCGTACTGGTAGCCGTCGCCGCCGTAGGAGGTGATGTGGACCAAGCGGCTGAGCTGCTGAAAGCGCTGCTGCTGGTCAGGCTGGGTGAACAAATCGGGGGTCGTGCAGCTTAGGTAGGCGCGGCTGAGGTCAGTGGTGGCTTTGGTGCGCGTGAGCTGTTGGGTAGAGGGGGTCATCCATCGGGTTGGTTGTCCCTGCACCCCTAGCCAGCGCTCACCCAACACTGGCTGATCGATGATGCCCAAGACAGGGCGGTCGTTTTCCAAAAGGGCAATCAAGGTGGCAAAGGTGGGTTTGCCAGCGGAAAAGGCAATGGTGCCATCCAAGGGATCCAAAACCCAGGTGTAAGAGGAACCGGTCTGGTGGAAACCAAATTCCTCGCCAAGAATGTTGTGCTCCGGCACATGGGCGGCTAGCAGGGCCCGCATTGCCCGTTCGGCTTCCCGGTCGGCTATCGTTACGATAGGGGATCTGGCCTCTTTGTACTCGGCCTGCAGCTCCCCGCGAAACAAAGGGCGAATCACCGCTCCGGCCGCGTCGGCTAGGGCCTGGGCTAAGGCAATCCACTCTGGCTTAACCACTCTCTTACCTACCTTATCGGGGCTGTATCCTCTCCTAGCATAAGGAAAGATTTTCCCGCGGCTATGCGCCCTGGCCGGCTTCTAACCCCTCTGGAATGGCTTTGGACGGCGATTGGGGTGATCTTGACCATTTTGGGCACCCTAACCCAGGTGAGCTTGCCGTCTCAGTGGCCAGGGGTGGGAGGGTATAGCTTTTCCCTACAAATTGGCGGCATGCTGCTGACGGCCTGTCTAGCGGGGCCGGTGGCGGCAGTGTGTGCCCAGATTGTCTATCTGGGATTGGGGTTGGCGGGGCTGCAGGTGTTTGCCCAGGGAGGCGGATGGCAATACCTGTACCAGCCCGCCTTCGGCTACCTGCTGGGCTTCCTGCCCGCGGCCTGGGCCTGCGGGACAATGGCCTTTCGACACACGGATCCTCACTTGCCGACCGCTTCCTTTCCCCCTCGACGCAACCCCTACGTGCTGCCCAGCATCTCTGCGCCAGTGCGCCTGCAGGACTTGGGATCTGCCAGCTTGGCAGCTCTGGCCTTGGTTCACCTGACCGGAATTGTCTATCTTTTGGCCACCCAACCTTGGGATGGGGAGTTGCTGAGATTGATTGGCCTCTACTCAGGCTACACCTTGCCGGGGCAGCTCATCGTAGCCGGCTTTGTTGCTGTCATGGCCTTGATCCTGCGGCGCTTGCTGTTGTTTTAGCGCAAGAGATTCTCTATCTTTGCGCGATTGCGCATCTGCTCTAGGGCTGGAGCAGCAAAGATTAGCCTAGAGGCAAACTTGCCCCCGCGAGGGGACAAGGGGTTTCCAAGTTTCTGCAAAGTTTTGTGAGGAGAGACAAGAATGCGACGCGCTGTGCTAACTCTCTTGGCAACGGGCTTTCTAGCCACCCCTCTGACCGCCTGCGGCAACAGCGGCAGCTCTGGCGGATCGATTATCGTTCCACCCCAAAGCCCAACCGTTGCCTTTATCAATCCGCCTACCTCTGTGCGCATAGGCACCTCCACACCGGCTTTCACGGTGCAGGTGAGTGTGCCCGGCGGCGCCCGCTCAACCCAGTTTGTGGAACTGGAAACCTTTAACCCGCTTGGCACGCGCGTCCAAAGAGAAGTCTTTAACCCGCAGCAGGTTGGCTGCAGCCCAGGTGCCACTTTCTGTAGCTTCAACACCGACTTCCGGGTTGCTCCTGGCGATCCTGCCGGCGTTTGGCAGTTCCGCATCACCGCTTTCGATCAGCAGAACCGCTCTGGATCCCAGACTCTTCTGATTACAGTCTTTCAATAGGCAAGCTAAGTCGCTGCTTTGGGTTGAGAGCCAAGCGAAAGCAGAGGGTGCATCAAGCACCCCCTTAAGGCGTTAGCCATGCTCACCAGGAACGCCCAAGCGCGGGATCCCTCATTCC
>NZ_JANSIY010000062.1:0-15282 GCF_047462295.1 Synechococcus sp. H60.3
GGCGCCTGGGGCAGGGCCTGCTTCTCCAAAAGGCCGGTGTCCAGGGAAGTTTGCGCCCAACTGGGATCCCTTCCTGCCGCCAGCAGTAAGCTGGTGCTCAACAGCAGAGAGGCGGCCAGTCGTGCCAGGGTTGGGGAACCATGACGCTGCAACCACAAGTCAGGCAGGACTGCTGTAAATTGGTGTTCGCCGGATTTCTGCAGACGGATAAACGATAAGCAAGCAATCATAGGAGTCATCCTCACACCAGGCTGGGCCAGAGAAGGAAGGAGGGTCGAGGCTATCCTACCAAACCCAAGAGGCGGGATCCTGCCCTCTTCCCCAACTCCAAATACGGACTGACGCAGGCTTTTTTTTGTAGATCCAACGCTACCCCTAGAGTATACCCTTGCCATGACCGAAGAAGCCCTTGCCCGCGAAGGCTCCTCCCAAGAGTTGCCGCTGGCTTCCCTCTCGTCTGGGCGCCCCCTGCTTAATCTGCTGCTGTTGGGGATCCCGGCGGGGCTGCTGGCGCTGGCGGGGTTGACAGGGCAGCCAGTTTTGGGCTGGGGGGCGGTGCTGGCTTGGCTGGGCTTGGCCGGCTGGTGGGGGCAGCCGCTCTGGGTGCAGATTGGGCGCGACCTCTGGCAGTGGCTAACCACGTGGCCCAGCCTGGGATGGGCGGCGGCGGCACTCGGCTTGGCCGTGGCAGGAGCAGTGGTCTGGAGTGGGGTTCTCTCAACCCTGCGATCCCTGAGCTGGGAGGCGATTGGGGCTTTGGGGGAGGTGTTCGGTGCTACCGGGCAGATCTTCATCGCTCTCCTGGCCGCCTATATTGCCTGGCGGCAGTACGTTATCTCCCGCGACCTCACCATCCAGCAGAACACCATCACCCAGCAGCAGACCATCGACGCCTACTTCGAGGGCATCTCCAACCTGGTTCTCTCCCCTGATGGGCAGTTGGACGACTGGCCCCTGGAGCGGGCCATCGCTGCCGGGCGCACGGCGGCGCTCCTCAACGGCGTGGATCGCTTCGGCAAAGCCAAGATTCTGCGCTTCCTCTCCACCGCCAACTTGCTCAGCCCCCTGCGCCGCGACGAACACCTGGGCCGGCCCATTTTGGACGGCAAAGGCGGCTACCAGCGGGATCGCCTCAACGGGATCCGCGTGGTTAACCTGGGCACCATGCTGGAAGGGGCCGACCTGCATGGCACCCTGTTGCGGGGGGTGGATTTCAGTGAAGCCAGCCTGGAAAGAGCTGACCTGCGGGGTTGCGATCTTAGCCACACCAACCTCTGCGGGGCCAACCTGCGCGATGCCGACCTGCGCGGGGCCGATCTCTACCGCGCCCTCTTGTTTGTGGGATCCCTGCAGACCGCTTCCCCGGCCCAGCCAGGGCAAAAGCCCGATTTCAAAACGGGAGCCTATGCCGGCGCCATCGTGGCCGGCGCGGACTTCCGCCGGGTGCGTCGCCTTTCCCCCGAACAAAGAGCCTACCTGGCCACCTGGGGGGCCAAACTGGATCCCGACCCTTCGCCCCCCAATTCCCGCTTGGATCCCAGCGGCAGCAGCGAGCCCTTACCCCCTCCCGCCGAACCGCCAGCCTCCCTACGGCCCTGATCCAGAGCCAATGGCCGGCAACCCTGGGTTCAACGCCAGTGCTGCTAGGGTCATGGCAAACAGCTATAAAGCAGCTTGTGAGTTGATCCCAGCTCCCCTCTCCCAGAGGGAGAGAGGCCGGGGGTGAGGGAATGCTCCCTCTGGGAGAGGGGCCGGGGGTGAGGGCCTGCCGGAGAACCGTTCACGCTAGCTTGAAATAGCCCTAATCCCTCAACTTTTGCCCATGGCCCGCTTGTTCACCAAGTTCTGGCTGCTGGAGCGCTACCTCTTTGGACAGATGCTCACCCCCCTTTTGGCCGGTATAGCTGGGGGAACCCTGCTGCTTTTGGCGGGCCGGCTCTTTACCCTGGCCGAGCGGCTGGTCGAGGGATCCGTACCGCCCCTGACGGTGCTGCAGCTCTTGATGTTGGATCTGCCCGAGATGGTGGTGCTGGGCATGCCCATCGCTGCTTTTTTTGCCACCCTACTCACCTTGGGCAAGCTGAGCGGCAACAGCGAAATTACCGCCATGCGGGCAGCCGGGATCCCGTTTACGCGCATCTTTCGTCCCCTGTTGCTGGTGGGGCTGCTCATGAGCCTGAGCGCTTTTTTAATCAGCAACGTGCTCTTGCCGGCCAGCAAACGGGAAATCCGCCGCATTGACCAGCAGGCGCTCCTGGCCCAAGCTACAAGCCCGGTGCAATACGACGTCTTTTTCAAGACCGCTGGCGTTGGCGGGACGGAGTCCTTAGACAACCTCTGGTTTTTCATCCGCCAGGTGGATCCGCGGCTAAATACCATGCAGGATGTCACCATCTTGCAGGTGGATCCCTTGCCGGGGGGCAAGTACCAGTTGGCGGAAGTGACGCTGGCGGCCCAGGCGGTGTGGAATGGCCTGGACTGGACCCTCAGCGAAGGAGTGACCCACCGCTACGGCCCCGATGGTCTCAGCCTGGCCGAAGAGCCCTTCGACCGCAAGCCGCTGGCGGTCTCCCAAGATCTGGCCGCCCTGTTGCAGCCGCCAGTTCCCCCCAACGAGCTCAGCCTACCGGAGCTGGCGGAGCGCATCTCCCGCCTGGCCCGCTCCAACCTCAATACCCAGCCCTTGCGCACCGAGTTCCACATGCGCTTTTCCCTGCCCCTGGCCAGCTTTTTTGCCGTGCTGATTTCCCTTCCCCTGGGATCCAGCACCGCTCGCCGTGTGGGCCGCTATGGCGGCGTCGTCTTCGGGATCCTGTTGGTGTTTGCCTACTACGTGGTGCTGAGCGTATCTCGCAGCTTGGGAGAAGCAGGAGCCCTTCCCCCCTGGGCAGCAGCCTGGAGCTTCAACCTCCTCTTTGGCAGCCTTGGCCTGCTGCTGTTGGCCCGCTTCCTGCGCTAGGGATCCCTTCCGGGTAGAGCAACCCCCAACCTAGCCAGGGATCCACCGGATCCCCTCAACAGAATTTCCGTCCCCTTGCGGGGAAAAGGTAGGGATTTTGGCCGGTCTGCGCAGGCCAGGGATCCCATCCCAGCGCCGGTCTGTCTAGACTGGAGAACAGCCCTGTGGGGATCCCTATGCGCATTGGCGTGCCCAAAGAGATCAAAGAGCAGGAGTTTCGCGTCGGCCTGACGCCAGCGGCGGTGCGGGCCTTGACTGAGCAGGGGCACCAGGTGTGGGTGGAGACCCAAGCTGGCCAGGGGGCAGGCTTTAGCGACGAAGACTACCAAAAAGCGGGGGCCAAGCTGGCCGCCACGCCGGAGGAGATCTACCGGCAGCAGTTGGTGGTGAAGGTCAAAGAGCCCCTGCCCGCCGAGTATCCCTTGCTCCATCCGGATCTCATCCTGTTTACCTACTTGCACCTGGCGGCCAGCCGCGAGCTGACCCAGGCCCTGCTGCGTTCGGGGGCCACCTGCCTGGCCTACGAGACGGTGGAGCTGCCCGACGGATCCCTGCCCCTCTTGATGCCCATGAGCATGATTGCCGGGCGGCTGTCGGTGCAATTTGGCGCCCACTACCTCACCCGTCAGCAGGGGGGGCGAGGCGTGTTGCTGGGCGGGATCCCAGGGGTGCCGCCGGGGCGGGTGGTGATCCTGGGCGGGGGCACGGTGGGTACGGAGGCGGCCAAGATGGCCGTCGGGCTGGGGGCGCGGGTGCAGATTCTGGACATCAACCTGCAGCGCCTCAACGAGCTGGAGCTGATCTTCGGGTCGCGGGTGGAGCTGCTCTACAGCACCGCCCAGAGCATCGAGGAGTGCGTCCGCGAGGCCGACCTGGTGGTGGGAGCAGTGTTGGTGCCGGGCAGCCGCGCCCCGGTTTTGGTGAAGGAAGAGCTGGTGGCCCAGATGCGGCCCCGCTCTTTGATCGTGGATGTGGCCGTGGATCAGGGGGGGTGCATCGCCACCACCAAGGTCACCACCCATGCCCAGCCGGTTTACGAAGCCCACGGAGTCTTGCACTACGGGGTTCCCAACATGCCGGGGGCCGTCCCCTGGACTTCGACCCAGGCGCTGGTCAACGCCACCCTCCCCTACGTCCTCAAGTTGGCCAACCTTGGCTTGAGCGCCGCCCTGGAGCAGGATCCGGGCCTGGCCAAGGGGCTCAACATCCGGGGCGGAAAGCTCATCCACCCGGCGGTGCGGGCCACCTTTCCCGACTTGAGCTAGCTTGGGCCAGCTTTCCCGTCGGGATCCCTCCCGCTACTGCCGCCAGGCCAAGAGGTAGCGCTCCAGAGCGGCGAAGAAAGAGTAGAGCAGAACACCCATGAGGCCGAGGGCAACCAAGCCGGCAAAGGCCAAGGGCACATCAAAAGAAGAGCTGGCGGACACAATCAGGTAGCCCAGCCCGCGGTTAGAGGCCACCGTCTCCGCAATCACCGCGCCGACAAAGGCCAGCGAAATAGCCACCTTCAGCGAGGCAAACAGATAGGGCAAGCTGTGGGGAAGCCCCACCTTGAGGAAGATTTCCCAACCGCTGGCCCCCAGGGAGCGCAGCACATCGCGCATTTCTGGCTCCACCGTCTCCAGGCCCACCGCCACATTCACGGCAATGGGGAAAAAGGCCAGCAAAAAAGCTGTAATCACCGCCGGGATCATGCCCAGGCCAAACCAAATCGCCAGCAGCGGCACCAGGGCCACCTTGGGGATGGTATTAAACCCCACCAGCAGTGGGTACAGACACAGATGGGCCAGGCGGGAGCTGCCGATAAGGGATCCCAGCAAGATCCCGCCCACCAAAGCCAGCCCAAAAGCCAGCAGGGTTGAGCTGAGGGTAAACAGCGAGTGCCCCAGGATCACCTCGTCCCACTCCTGCATCGACTGCCAGATTGCGCTGGGCGCAGGCAAAACAAAGCGGGGAACCTGCAACAGCCGCACCCCTGCCTCCCAAAGGCCAAGGGTCAGCAGCAGGGTGACCACCGGCAGGAGCAGCGAGGCCGCTTTCGTCTGGAGAAATCGGTCAAAGGAGTTTTTCATCAGGGTTGCGCGGCGATCTATGGCGATCTATCGAGAAAACTTTGGTTAGTAGCTGCGCCGTTCGCGTCAGCGGGACGGAGTCCTTATGTGCTTGCGCACTTCCGCAACCAAGTGGTGAAACTCGTCCGTCAGGCAGATCTCCAACGGGCGCGGGCGGGGCAGATCCACCTTGAGGGTAAAGACAATCTCGCTAGGCCGCGACCCCATGACATAAATGGTATCGGAGAGGAAAACCGCCTCCCGCAGATCGTGAGTGATGAGAATAGCCGTGCAGCCGGTGCGCAGCCACAGCCGCTGCAACATCTCCCACATCTCCTCGCGGGTGAAGGCATCCAGGGCGGCAAAGGGCTCATCCAGCAACAACAGCTCCGGCTGGTGGATCAAAGCTCGACAGAGGGCAACCCGCTGCCGCATCCCTCCGGAAAGCTGCCAAGGATAGGCTTTTTGGAAACCATCCAAGCCCACGGCGGCCAACAGCTCCAGCGCCGACTTTTTGTGCTGAGCCAGGTTTTGCCGGAAGGTGCGCTTGTAGGGCTCTACCACTTCCAGAGGCAGCAACACGTTCTGTAAGGTAGTGCGCCAGGGCAGCAGCACCGGATTTTGGAAGGCCATGCCCACCCTCTTGAGGGGGCCGGTGACGGGCTGCAACCGAAAGTAAAGGGTGCCGCCGTGGTTGGTGTTGAGGCCGGCTATCATCTTCAAAAGAGACGTCTTGCCGCAGCCGCTCGGCCCCACAATCGAGACAAACTCCGAGTGGGCCACCGAAAAGCTGAGGTCGCGGATGATCGTGACCGGGGATCCCTTGCCGGGGTACTGCAGGGAGACGTGGCGCAGCTCCAGGATAGGCTTGTCCAAGAGCCCAAGAGAGACACCGCTCTGGGCCACCTGCTGCGACTCCAACATCGACTCAACTCCGGTGGTTTTCACGGCCAGCCTCCTTCCCATTACACCAGAGAGGAGAGCAACCAACTGTACTGCCCAATACTCTGTCGTCCAGCAGCAAGGCCGGTTCTTCGGGGCTGCCGCCTACTGGTGCTCGAAGACGTTGCTATATCCCAGCAGATCCAGCTCCACCAAGGTGGGCAGGTGTTGAAAACAGCGCTGCGCCAGCTCCCAGCGCTCCTCCCGCTGCAACATCTGGGCCAACTTGTGGCGCACCGGGATCAAATAGCGGACATCGTTGGCCGCATAGTCCAACTGCTCCGGCGAGAGGGACTGGACAGCTCCCCAGTCGGAGCTTTGGGCGGCTTTGTTTAGCTCCACCCCGCACAGCTCGCTCACCACGTCTTTAAGGCTGTGCTTACTGGTGTAGGTGCGGGCCAGCTTGCTGGCTACCTTGGTGCAAAAGACCGGCCAGGCCTGGATCCCCAGGTGGTAGCGCAGCATGGCCAGGTCAAAACGGGCGTAGTGGAAGATCTTTTCGATGTTGGGATCCGTCAGCAGCCGCGCCAAACGGGGGGCCTGCTTCACGCCACGGCTGAGCCGCAGCAGCACCACCTCGCCGGCAGCATTGGCCATTTGCACGACGCAGAGCCTGTCCCGCTGCGGGATCAAGCCCATCGTTTCGGTGTCCACGGCCAGGAAGGTTTCCCCGGCTAGCGCCTCTGCCACTTCGGGGGTGAGATCTTCGTCGCAGATCTGGAAAGGCTCCACAAGGATCCCTCACTTGGCGGGAGCAGCCGCCCCGCTGAGATACTTCCCTCACCTGAAGACAAGAGTTGTTGACATCTCAACAGGCGCTGCTGGCCAGCTAGCCCTGAGCAAGCCTCATCCCCCTCAGAGACAGGAGGTACTCTCCCCTCGACTGAGACAGCCAGCAGGCCGGTTTTCGCTCGCAACGCTCCGCGTTCAGTTTAGCCCAAAGCCACCCCTGAAGGCAGGGTTGTAATCAGCGGCTGGCAAGCTTGGCTCTACCAGCTTGCTTTCACCACGCCCGGCAGCAGGCCGCGGTGGGCCATTTCCCGCAAGCTGTTGCGGCAGAGCCCAAAATCCCGGAAATAGCCGCGGGGACGCCCGGTTTTCCAGCAGCGGTTGCGCAGGCGGGTGGGCGAGCTGGCGCGAGGGAGTTTTTGCAGTTGAGCATGCAGCTCCATGCGGGTGACCTGGTCGATGTTGGGATCGGCCATGGCCGCCTTTAGTTGTTGGCGCTTCTCCCGATATTTTTCGACCAAGCGCTGGCGCTTTTTCTCCCGCTCGATCATGCTCTTTTTAGCCACGGCTCACCTGTTTCTCCCAATTTTTCAGCTCATCTAGAATAGCGAGAAGCCCTCCCCTCAGGCAAGGGGATCCCAGGGCCGGCCATCCTCGCTGCTCCCCTTGCTTGGGCTCCGTAGGATCCCTGAGGCCAGCCCCTCGGCTTGGGGGCAATCTCTTTCTGTAGGCAAGGTTGGTGGTGGGTGATGACCCTTTCCAAAGTGATCTCGTTGGTCGCCGCCAAGTTCAAGGTTTCCCCAGAGCAGATTGAGGCCACCCGCGTGATCCTCCACAAGCCCCCGGCTTTGTTGGCGGTGCTCAAGTCGGCTCCGCCGCTGCCCAAAGAGGTTTTGCAGGATCCCAGCTTGGCCTATATCTATCCGGCCACTTTTATTCAATGGTCGAAGTGCATGCATGGCCTGGCGGAATGGGATGATGTGCCCGCCCTGAGCTACGCCGACTATGTGGCGCAGATGGAGCTGACCTTCCTGCCGACGGATATTGCTGTCGAGGCCGCCAACAGGGACTAGCGCAGGCGAAAAACCCGTTCTGAGGCCTGGCGGACAAACTCCTTGAGCCAGCCCGATTTTTGGGTGCTCTCCACCTGGGCCCTGACCACCGCCTGCATCCCCCCTTCCCCCCAGCTTTGGTTGCGCTGGAAATACTCGATGAAGCTTTTGCCGGCAATGCGGGTGAGATAGCCGGCGCTGGCCGCCTGGATGGGGGCTGTCGCCAAAAAACCGACCACGCTCACCTCAGCCACCGTAGCCAGGAGCCCGGTGGTCAGTTGGATCGCCCCTTCCACCAGACCCAGGCCAGCCAGGGTCTTGGCCAGGGACAGGGCCAGTTCCCGCCCCTGCTGCAGGTTCATCTGGCAGCCGTAGAGGGATCCCAGCTCCACCACCATCTGGGCGTTGATGGCGGCAATGGCCAGCAGATCCAGCGCCGGGATGGGGTTGACAAACACGACGCCGGTCACGATCCACTGAAAGCGATCGATCACCTCCTCCGCCTGGCGGCGCAACTGCGCCTGGATGATCCGCTTGGCCTCTTCCCCCAACTGCTGCGATTGCAGCAGGGCATTGTCCAAGGCCAGGGATCCCCCTTCGGCGTAGAGCACCGCCTGGACGCGATCCCGCACCGCTGCCACCTCGGGCTCCGGTTGCCAGGTTTGGGATCCCAGCCGCACGGGGGCCGGGTCAGCAGCAGCCAGCAGCACATCTTCCGGTTGGATCAGGGGGTAAACCCGTTCCCGCAGGCGCTGCAAGAGGAGCTGCCGTTCTTCCGAGGTGTAACGGTCGATTTTGTTGAGCACCAGCAGAGCCCGCTTGCCCAGGGCGATCAACCGGCGCAAGGGATCCACCTCCGACTGGCGCAGATCCCCATCCACCACCACCAACAGCAGCTCGGCGGCCTGGGCCTGCGCCTGCGCCTCCTCTTCCCGCATCGCCCCTGCCGGCCCGATCTCCAAAATGCCCGGGCAGTCCACGATCTGCACCGGGTGGGGGATCCCGGGCAAGTCCCAATCGTAAACCGCCACCGTCTGCGTGGTGCCCAGCGTTGCCCCCACCGCCCCCACCCGCCGCCCCAGCAGCGCGTTCACCAGCGAGGTTTTGCCCGCCGATCCGGTGCCGAAGACCACCACCTTCAGTTGGGGCCGGGCCAACTGTTGGGCCAGCCGAGCTGACCGCTCCGCCAGCGCTGCCCGCGCCACCTGATCCTGGATCTGCGCCATCTGAGCTTCTAGTTGCGCCAGGTTGCGCCGGGCTGCCTCCCACTTCTCGGCAGGGGTCTCCGGGGGGGCCGGCCTGGGAAGCCTCTCGGTTTTAGGGGCGGGGCGGAACAGAAACAAGTAGTAGATGGAAGCGGCCAAAAACACCAGCAGCAGCAACACCAGCACCCCGATCAACACCCCCCCCAAAATCGGGTGGTAGCGGGTGGCGTAGTACAGATCCAAAAACGATTGGATCAGCCAGACAATCAAGCCCGTGAACGAGGCCAGCAGCGCCAAGAGCAGCAGCAAGCGCAGATAGGGAACCGATCGCATAGGGATCCAGGGCCACAACCATTCGCGTCAGCGGAACGGAGTCCTTTTGACTCTAGCCGTGGCTGCCCTTGTCCGACTACTCAGATCTCGCCCTCAGGCTGTAGGGGCGGCTCTTCCCCTTCACACCGGGATCCCCCCTCGATGACCCGAATGGCCTGCGGCTCCCCATCCACCTTCACCTGCAGATGGCGCAACTGCCAGGCTGTTCGCGTCAGCGGGACGGAGTCCTTACCGGCCACCCCCCGCTCCGACTCCACAGCCACCTCGCCGGTGCGCTGGGATCCTGTGATCAAAAAGGACAGACAGGCCCAGCCGGCTTGCTCATCCTCTTGAGCAGAGGGAGAACCTCAGCCTTGGCAATCAATACAAAACGTCTCAGCCAATCTGCAAGGACTCCGTCCCGCTGACGTGAACAGAAAAGTCAGCAGAACCTTGGGGCTTTGCCTCAAGGAACTGTCTAGAGGCGTCTTGACAGCGCCTTTACGGGTTGGTTCACCTTTAGGCGGTGGGAGTGTCAACGAGGTCAAACTGGGGCACCTGCGATGCCAAAGCTGCAGGGGCAGGTACGAGCAGCAACGCCCACAGAGCCGGCATGGCCCACCTGGCCCAGCGCCAATGACAATGGGGGGATCCCTGCCATAGACTTGGCCAACTCACCTCAGCAGCAGTTGGGAGAAAGAGCCTGGTGGTAACCGGCGGATCCCAGGCCCAAGGGTAGTTTAGAATGTCTTTAGGTTGAGGCTCATCGGGATCTACAGACGCTGGCTCTAGCTTCTTTGAGCTGATCCCAGGAGGGCTGTCTTGTTGCTCCTTCTCCCCCATAACTCTCTGGAACTCAGGAGATTTCTATGGCCGTTCCTAGTGGTCTTTCCAGCCCGCTGCCGGAGCAAGAAACTTCTACGGGACAGGGCAACGGTCTAAATTTGGCTCCTCGGCCTGCCGATCCTGCCCCGCTGGCTGCCCAGGGGGTGGGAGAAAAGTCCGGCCCGCCGGTGTTCCCCAGCCCTGTCAAGTTCAGCAAGATCGAGATCGACAACCGCCCGGTGGGAGCTTCGACTCTGAAGGTAGTGGATTACTTTGCCGATGGCCGTCCAGTTGCTGCCGCCACCCTGAAAGTCGTGGATACCTGGGGCGAGGGGCGCCCAACGGTGGCTTCCGGCGTCAAATTTGTCCATGACCCAACCCTCAACCGGCCGGTGATGGCGGATGGCCTGAAAATTGCCAAAACTTTCCTGGGAAATCGCCCTATTGAGGCTAGCCCCCTTAAGGTGTTGCGTTAGCCAGGATCCCTAACGGGGGCCAGGGATCCCCCCTGCTAACCTGGGTGGGGGAGAGGCGACAGCGGCAAATATGGAGATCCTGGCGGCTTTGTTGGGGTTGCTGGCGGGCTTGGGAGGAGGGGCAGGCTACCTGGCAGATCAGACGGCTCAGCAGCTCTTGCTCGCTCAGCTCGATAGGGTAGAGGTTTTGGAGGTGCGCATCCAAAGCCGCCCCAACTATCGTTTTTTGAGTGGCCAGGCGGATCGGTTGTTGGTTGCTGGGCGGGGGCTCTACAGGGCTCCGTTTCCGCGCATCGAGCTGCTGGAGCTGGAAACAGATCCGGTGGCCATTGACCCCTCTTTTTTCCGCGGGGCTCCTCTGCGGCTGGAGCGTCCTCTGCAGGCGGCGGTGCGGGTGGTGGTGCGGGAAGAAGACTTGAATGCTGCCCTCAACTCACCAGAGGTGCTGAGACAGTTTCAGGATATCCGAGCAGATCTGCCCTTTAGCGGGCGTAGGGACGAACCCCGCCGCTTCGATCTGCGCCAACCCCGGGTCGAGTTTTTGGCTCCTGACCGCCTTCGACTTTCTGCCCTCTTGGTGGAGCAGGAAGGCGGCAGTGAGCAAAAAGACTCCGTCCCGCTGACGCGAACGGTTGATGTGGTGTTCAACGCCGGGATCCGGGTGGAGGAGGGGCGCCGCTTGCAGCTTCAGGATCCGGAGTTTGTCATCGGCTCTGTGCGGGTTCCCGATGAGATCTCGGCAGCGTTTTTGGGCGGCCTTAACGAGGTGTTCAATCTGCAAGAGTTAGAAGATCTGGGGATCCTGGTGCGGGTGCTCAGCTTGGAGATAGGGTCTGACCAGTTGCAGGTGATCGGCTTTGTGCGGGTCGAGAGCTTGGAGACCCTGATGGGATCCCAGCGGGCCGCTCTTCCCTAGCAGGGATCCCCATCGCGGACAAATCTTCTCGAAGCGGGCCTCGTCCAGGTGGAAGAGAAGCCGCGCCTCCCCTTGGTTGTTGCAAATGGTTTTGGCTAGCGTAAAGCTGGAGCTCAGGGTGAGGCCGGTTCAAGCTGCCTGTGGCTGCTCCCGTGCCAGTTTTGGGCCTGTCCAGCCTGGGGATCCCCGGCAGAGTGGGCTTTTCTTCGCTACCCTAGAGCTAGGCAAGACAGGGGAATGGCAACGATGGATCACTACGGAGGGCGTACTGCACAGCTTGGCTCCGTCCGCTTGGGAGGACGGCGTCCTCGCCCCCGGCGCGGCCCGGCTCTGCAAGTGGGGATCCTCGGCTTTTTGCTGGGGTTAGGGGTGATGGGGGGAGCTTGGTGGTACAGCATCGGGCCGCGGCAAACCCTTTCTCTGTATTGGCTGACCAGTGCTGACAATTCCATCTACTACGTGCAGCAGGAGCGCTCCCTGCGCGCCTTCGACGCCCAAGAGGCCATCCGCCTGGCCTTGGAGGAGCTGATTGCCGGTCCCCGGGATCCCCGCCTCGCCACCGCCATCCCCTCCCAGACGCGGCTGCTGGATGTGCGGGTGGAAGGCGACGATATTTTCCTCAACTTCTCTTCTGAATTCACGCAAGGGGGGGGATCCACGGCGATGATGAGCCGGATTGCGCAGGTGCTCTACACGGCCACCAGCCAGAACCCCGGCGCGCGGGTGTGGATCTCCGTCGAGGGGCGCGCCCTCGAGGTGTTGGGGGGAGAAGGGCTAATTATCGACCAACCCTTGACGCGGGCCTCGTTTGTCCCCAGCTTCCAGCTGCCGGCAGAACCTGAGGCGGAGCCGTCAGCCGTATCAGCCTCTTGAAACCCTTGAGACAAAGATCATGAACTGGTTGCAGCGGGTGGGCAGCAGTTTTCTCCTGGCCGGTCAGGTGATCTTGCACCTGCTGCAAGGCCGTATTCATCGGCGCAACACCCTGGAGCAACTGGCGACAGTGGGGCTGGAGTCGCTGCTGATTGTTTTGATCACGGCGGTGGTGATCAGCGGCGTTTTCACCATTCAGTTGGCACGCGAGTTCATCAATTTCGGGGCCTCTTCCCTCATCGGCGGGGTTTTGGCCATTGCCCTGGCCCGCGAGCTGACGCCGGTGGTGACGGCGGTGATCCTGGCCGGACGGGTGGGATCCGCCTTTGCCGCCGAGCTGGGCACCATGAAAGTCACCGAGCAGATCGATGCTCTGCTGTTGTTGCGCACCGATCCAGTGGATTACCTGGTGATCCCGCGGGTGGTGGCTTCAGGGCTGATGCTGCCGGTGCTCACCATCCTCTCCCTGCTGACGGGTTTGGTGGGGGGGATGATCATCTGCGCTTCGGCTTACAACATTTCTTCCACGGTGTTTCTCACCTCGGCTCAGAATCTCCTGACCCCTTGGGACTTGCTCGTCTGTTGTTTGAAAGCGATGGTGTTCGGGGTTCTGATCGCCATTGTCGGCTCCAACTGGGGCCTTTCCACCAGCGGCGGCGCCAAGGGGGTGGGCCGCTCCACTACCGATGCTGTGGTGACAGCGTTGCTGGGGGTGTTTGTCACTAACTTTCTCATGTCCTGGCTGTTGTTTCAGGGC
The DNA here is from genome assembly GCF_047462295.1 of Synechococcus sp. H60.3. Lineage (NCBI taxonomy): Bacteria > Bacillati > Cyanobacteriota > Cyanophyceae > Synechococcales > Synechococcaceae > Synechococcus > Synechococcus sp. H60.3. Next base: position 13,098 of record NZ_JANSIY010000062.1, read on the forward strand.
CCAGGTAGCGCCCTCAGCCGCGCCTTCTAGCCACTCAAAAGGGCAACGGTTCAGGGGAGATAGTGATGCAGAATCCCTACGCCCCATTCCTGAGATTTTCTTGGCCTGAGATCAGCCGGGCGCTCAGGATCTGATCCCCTAGCTTGATCTTGCGCAGCACCTCGGTGCCCTCGGTAACATAACCAAATACGGCATAGCGGCCATCCATGAGGTTGAGGCCGGCAGGGGTGAGATCCGGCTCGGCCATGAAGATGAAGAACTGAGAAGAGGCGCTGTTGGGCTCATCGGGATAGCGGGCCATGGCCACCGTTCCCTCAGCAGAAAAGGGCAGGGCCGGCTCTACATCCCACAGGCCCAGTTGATCAAAGGTCTGGCCGTAGCGGGGCATTACCTCGCCTTTGGCCCGGATCTCCATCGGGATGGTGCGAACCTTGCCGGTGGCCGGATCCACATAGCCGTCGGCAGGGCCTGGGGGATCCCCCGCTTGCACCAGGAAGAAGTTCTCCACCCGGTCAAAGGTCAGGCCATCGTAGAAGCCCCGCTGCACCAAGTCGGCGAAGTTGCCGGCAGTTATTGGAGCACTGTAGCCATCGAGGGTGATCACCATCCGCCCAGCGGTGGTGTTCAGCTCCACTTCCGCCCGGCCCAGGAGCTGCGGCTTGTCAGCGTATTCGGCAGGGATCGCGTAGGGAAAAGCCCCCACCCAGTGGTTTTCCAGGGATCCCAGCTCCTCTATGAGGCGGTCGTAGGCGGCGCGGGCCTCTTCCTTGCCCTTGGATTTGCGCTCCGTGGCCTGGCCGATGGTTTGCAACTCCTGGCGTAGAGTGGCAACTTCTCGAGCGGCGGCAGCAGCCTGCTCAGGGGGCAACTCCGCCAAGAGGGGATCCGTGTAGCGATCCAGAAGCCGCTCCACCTGGCGCACATCTCCCCGCACCGCCGACCAGCGGTTGTACTTCAAGTCGCTCTCAATTTTGGTGATGGCCTCATCGATTTCCCAGATCCGGCTGTCTTGGATGGGCAGCGCCCGCCGCAAGAGAGTACGCGGATCCGTAATGGCATCCCCTTGCGGCAGCGCCAGGGCCGGGATCCCACCCAGCCAAACCACCCACAGCAACACCGCAGCTAAGACAAGCCGGAGCGATTTTCTCCCCCACTCCCACCGATCGGTCTTGCCTCCAACTGGGGATCCCTGCTGGGCACGCTGCGCCATATCCTCACCTGTTGCCGACACTGCTTTTGCTCTCAGCCTGGCATTCTACCGTTGCTGGCGGCAAGCGTTGCTGCAAGAGAAGAGAATGCAAAGGTCAAACGGCCAGGGACCGGCTGCGTCCCCCTCCTACCTGGGAACGACGGCCTCAAAGCGGATGGCCCCGGCAGTGCCAGATCCCCCCACATTGACCACCACCACTCCGTTGGAGTTGGTGATGCCGCCGCAGGTCGGCGGCACCGCTTGTCCCGGTGGGATGAAAGCTCCCCGATCCCCATCAACCGCATCGCTCAGAGCCACTGGAGAGCCACCTGCCGGTGTCAAGGACAAGCTGCCTGCTACATAGCCAAGACCAGGGACGAGGGGATCGCACACCGTCAGCGTCGAGCTGGGCGAATCCAGCAGGAAGTAGATGGCAAACTGCACCCGGGCTCCCGGACGTACCGGCTGGTTGATGGCACCTTGCAGGAAGGTTGCTGCCCCGCCCGGCCAAGGGATCCCTGGGTTGTCGTTGGGATCTGTGGGCTCGTCGAAGAACTCGCGGATGGGAAGGCCGTTGACAGCGCTGATCCGCTTCACCAGCCGGATCCCTTCGCCTGGGGAAGGTGACGGACTAGGTGTCGGTGCTGGTGTTGGCGTGGGCGTCGGTGGTGGTGGATTCTGCTGCTCGTAAGCTCCCGCATCACAGGCGGCCCCGGCAGGCCGAGGGAAGCCCGAACCTCGCTGATCTTGGTTCACAGGGTTGCCATTTAGGTCAGTACACTGCCCTGATGGAACGGCATCGATTGCTGCACTGGGCACTTGGAGCGCGTGAGTTTGAGTCGCTCCACCATTATTGGTTAGCGGCCCCAGGTTCAATACTGCTGGCGTTACCGACGTAAATCCTGAGCCGCAGCTTGTATCTGTGGCAAAGTTCACCCCGCTAGCTGTGAGGGAGCCAGAACAGTTGTTCCCACTTGTACTTATCGCTGCGATTGA
>NZ_JANSIY010000063.1:0-15232 GCF_047462295.1 Synechococcus sp. H60.3
CGGTAAATATCCCACGCCCCAGCATAGCGCCCTTACCAGAAAATCAGCAGCGCAGGCCCAGGTATGGATGCCGACTGCTCCGCGTTCCTGCGGCGAGGGAGATAGGAGGCTGTTGCCAGTGCCAAGAGTCAGAGAAATGGCTGGGGTTGACTTGGGAGAGGCGCACCTGGCTGTGGCTCACCCCAGCAGTCAAACCGTCAAGAGATGGTTCAGGATGCCAGGAGGTGCAATCCCAGCCGCTCAAAAGGGATCCCAGCCCTGCTGAGAAAGTGCTATGACAAGATGAGCGTGAATTGCCGCTAGAAGGGGGTAATCAGGATCGTATGGATAGAGTCTTGCAGCTCATGATCCAAGGTTGGTACTATTCCATCCCCCTGTTGACGTTCTCGGTCTTCTCGGTTGCCTGTTGCATCGAGCGGGCCTTGTTTTGGTGGAAAGTCACCCATCGGCAGGAGGAGGTGGTGCGACAAGCCCTGAGCCAGTACCGCCGCAACCCCAGGGCCGCCCAGTACCTGCTGGAGCAAAATGCCGACCTGCCTATTGCGCGCATCTTTTTGGCCGGCCTGGAGCTCAACGAAGCCAGCCCCGAGGATTTTAAATTGGCCCTGGAGACAGCCCTGGCGGCAGAAGTGCCCCTGCTCAAACGCTTTAACACCCTCTTCGACACCGTCATCACCGTTGCCCCCTTCCTGGGCTTGCTGGGCACGGTTACCGGCATCATCCAGATCCTCAGCTCCATCCAACTGGGGGATATTGGCGGCACCAATACTCAGGGGGTAGGGCAGGGGATTGCCGAGGCCCTCTACTCGACCGCCTTTGGGCTGATCGTGGCCATTCCCACCTTGTTGATCTCCAACGCCTTCCGCTCCCTGTACCTGCGGCAGCTCTCCAAGATTCAGGAGTACGGCGGCGAGCTGGAGTTGCTGCATCGCCAGCGGCAAGAGATGCAAGCCCAACAGCTTTCCCAGTACCCCTACGCAAAGTCCAGCCCCAGCGGCAGCTCCACCCTTCCGCCCTACTCCTCGCTTGATCCCTCCTAGCCTATGCGCATCCCAGAAGAAAACTTTCGACCCGCAGAGATCAACATCGTGCCTCTAATCGATGTCATCTTCTCGATCTTGGTGTTTTTCGTCATCGCCAGCCTGGTGCTTACCCGCTCCGAGGCTCTCGAGGTCAATTTGCCAGAGGCCTCCACAGCCGAAGCCCGCCGACAGCCAGACGTTACGGTGAGCATCACGGCTGAGGGCCAAATTGCCGTCAACCAGGAGAAAATTGCCGATCTCTCCGCTCTGCTCCCGGCAGTGGAACGCATCCTGACCGAGAAGCCGGCTGAAGGGCGCCGCCTGGTGGTGATCAACGCCGATTTGGCCCTCTCCCACGGCAAAGTAGTAGAGGTGATGGATACCCTGCAGCGGCTGCCCAACGTCAGCCTGGCCATTGCCGCCCGCCGCCCCGCCAATAACCGTTGACACCTCCCCTGTCTCTGGGGTCACCCTGCCCCCAGCAGTTGGATCAGCAGTGCCTTTTGCACGTGGAGGCGATTTTCTGCCTGATCCCACACACGGGACTGGGATCCCTCCAAAACCTCGGCCGTAATCTCCTCTTCCCGGTGAGCGGGCAGGCAGTGGAGCACGATGGCCTCGGGATCCGCCAGTTTCATCAGCGCGGCGTTGACCTGGTAGGGCAGAAAGTGGGCTTTGCGGGCCTCGGCCTGATCCTCTTGGCCCATGCTGGCCCACACGTCGGTATAGACCACCTGGGCTCCCGAGACGGCCTCATGGGGATCCTGCAAGACCCACACCTGGGATCCCTGGGCCAAGGCCTGTGCTTCTGCTACTACTGCTGCATCCGGCTCGTAGCCGGGGGGCGTGGCGACGCGGATGTGAATCCCGCTCATGGCACAGCCCAGCAGCAGGGAATGGGCAACATTATTGCCATCACCGCAATAGGCCAAGGTCAGGCCTGCCAGTTGGCCGAAGTTCTCCTGGATGGTGAGCAGATCGGCCAAAACCTGGCAGGGGTGAAACTGATCCGTGAGGGCGTTGATCACCGGGATCTCGGCATATTCGGCAAAGGTTTCCAGCTCCCGCTGGTCGTAGGTGCGAATGGCAATCGCGTCCAGGTAGCGGGAGAGGACGCGGGCCGTATCCGGCAAGGGCTCGCCGCGGCTCATCTGCATCGCCGTCGGCACCAGATCCAGGGTGCTGCCCCCGCACTGGGCCATGGCAGCGGTAAAGCTGACGCGGGTGCGGGTAGAAGCCTTCTGGAACAACAGCCCTAGCACCCGTCCGCGCAGATCCACCCGATAGGGATCCCGCTTCAGTTCCGCCGCTTGAGCCAGCAAGGCCGCCAGCTCCGCCGGGCTCAGGTCGCTGAGTTTGAGCAGATCCCGCCCGGCCAAGTTGATGGATTCTACAGCTTGCAACCCCGCCATAGCGCTTCACCACCTCCGCCAACAACTTCCAGCCCCGCGTCGCCTCAACCTGCCTGCCGAAGCTGCTGCCTGCTCACCAGCGCAAGGTCGCTACTCAGCAAGGTCTCGCAGCCTGGGCCCCCACACTGGCTAGAGGGAAGAGGAACGCATTGGCTCCTTGGCCTGTTGCTGGCGGGCCGAGATCTGTGCCTGGAGGGCCTGGATGGCGGCGGCATATTGCGGGTCGGCGGGAGTGGCCACCAACTCGCGATCCCGGCTGAGGCGATTGAGATCTTCTTCGGACAGTTCCACGACAATATCCGGGGTGATGCCTTTGTGATCGATATCGGTGCCTTTGGGGGTGCGATAGCGGGCAATGGTCACCGCCAGGCCCGACCCATCGGAGAGGGGATGCACCGACTGCACCAGGCCCTTGCCGAAGGTTTGCGTGCCGATGATCACGGCGCGACGGTTATCTTGCAAGGCTCCCGACAGGATCTCGCTGGCGCTGGCGGATCCCCCATCCACCAAAACGGCCAAAGGCTTGTCGGTAAGGGCGGTGTTGTTGGCCGTGAGGCGATCCTGCTCCCCTTGCCGGTTCACCGTCGAGACAATGCTGCCTCGGTCGATCCACATGCGGGCAATCTCGGCGCTGGAGTAGAGCAGCCCCCCTGGGTTGGCCCGCAGATCCAGCACATAGGCAACTACGCCTTGCTTTTCCAGCTCGCGAATGGCCTGGCGCACCTTGTCGGCGGCATTGCCGGAAAACTGGGTAATGCGAATGTAGCCGATGGGCAGGCCATTTTCCTGGTGAACCGCATAGCGCACAGTGGCCAGCTCAATTCTCTCCCGCACCAAGTCGAATACCTTCAGCCCTTCCCCCTCGCGACGGATGGTCAGCCGCACCCGCGTGCCCGGCTCGCCGCGAATGAGGCTGACGGCGGTGTTGGTGTCCATGCCTTCGGTGGATTTGTCGTCGATGCGCACGATCACATCTTTGGACTTGATCCCAGCGCGATCGGCGGGAGACCCTTCGATGGGGGAGATCACCACCAGCTCGTTGGTCTCTTGATCCAAGCCAAGGGTAATCCCCACCCCCGTCAGCTCGCCAGAGGTGTCGATCTGCATGCTGGCAAACTGATCCGGATCCAAGAAGCGGGTGTAGGGATCGTTCAGCTTCTTGAGAGCCTCTCGAATCGCCTCGTAGGCCTCCTCGCGGGTGGCATACTCGCGGCTGAGCAGATCGCGGCGCACCGCCTCCCAGTCGACGGAATTAAAGGAAGGATCGACGTACTCCCGATTGACAATCTGCCAAACTTCGTCCACCACCTCTTTGGGATCCCGGCGAAACCCTGCCCAACCCGGCATGGATAGCTGCACCCCGACAAGCGACACGGCTGTGACCACCGCAGCCGTTGCACTAACCACAAACCCGCGCTTTCTCATTGGCTCTCCTGGCAGACAAGGTCTAAAAGTCGAGGTTGATCTCCAGCCTCTAGGGGTTTCGCACAGAGGCCTTTCTCTGCCCCAACTTTATCTCAGGGACAGAGCAATGCCCCCTGCCACGGCAGGTGGGATCCAAAGTTTGGTAGGCTGCAAATGGTACAGCCCAACTGTGCCCAACGTAGCACAGGGATCTCTGCAAAGGTGCTCCCGGGATCCCATTTGCAGGAGCGTTTTCGTCTTCTTCTGGAGTCTATGTCTCTTGTAACCGACTCTCCCAGCCTGCCGGAAGCTGCTGCTGACTCGCCCCTGCTGGCCCAGGTGCAGTTGGCTCGCGCTGCCGCTCGACGCACGGCTACCTTGCCCACTGCGGTAAAGAATGCCGCCCTAGAGGCCATGGCCACCGCTTTGCTGGCGCAGCAGGAGACTATCTTGGCAGCCAATCAAGCGGATCTGGCCCGGGCAGCGGAGCAGGTCAAGGCCGGCGAGCTGTCCGCCTCGGCCTACGCCCGCTTGAAGTTGGACGCCCAGAAATTGGCCGAGATGGTGGCTGGGGTGCGGCAGGTGCTGCGGCTGCCAGATCCGGTGGGGCAGGCCTTGCTGATCCGGGAATTGGACGAGGGGCTGGTGCTGGAGCGGCGCACCTACCCTCTGGGAGTGCTGGGGGTGATCTTCGAGTCGCGGCCCGATGCCTTGGTGCAAATTGCTGCCCTGGCCGTGAAGACAGGCAACAGCGTCCTGCTCAAAGGCGGATCGGAGGCGCTACTCTCCTGCCAGGCCCTGATGGCTGCCATCCAGGCGGGGCTGCAGCAGATCCCAGACTTTCCCCAGGGATCCCTGCAATTGCTCACCAGCCGCGAGGAGATCAAAGCCCTGCTGCAACTGGAAGGGCTGGTGGATCTCATCATCCCGCGCGGCTCCAGCAGCTTTGTCCGCTACATTATGGAAAATACTCGCATCCCGGTGCTGGGCCATGCCGATGGCCTGTGTCACCTGTACGTGGATCGGGCCGCCGATGTGGACATGGCGGTGAGGCTGACGCTGGACAGCAAAACCCAGTATCCTGCCGCCTGCAACGCCATCGAGACCCTGCTGGTGCACGCGGCCATCGCCCCTCGATTTTTGCCCCTGGCTGTGCAGGCGCTGCGCGAGAAAGGGGTAGAGCTGCGCGGGGATCCCCGCTGCCGCGAGCTGGTACCCGATCTGATCCCGGCCACTGAGGCCGACTGGAGCACTGAGTACGCCGACCTGATTCTAGCTATCAAAATGGTGGATTCCCTCGACGAGGCCATTGCCCACATCCAACGGTACGGATCCCGGCACACCGAGGCCATCGTGACCGAAGACGCCGCCGCTGCCCAGCGCTTTCTCGACGAAGTGGACGCAGCAGGGGTCTTTCACAATGCCTCCACCCGCTTTGCCGATGGCTTTCGCTATGGCTTCGGGGCGGAGGTGGGGATCAGCACCCAAAAGCTGCCGCCGCGCGGCCCGGTGGGTCTGGAAGGCCTAGTAACCTACCGCTACCAACTGCGGGGGCGAGGCCATCTCGTAGCCGACTATACCGGGCCCCAGGCCCGTCCCTTTCTCCATCGGGATCGCTTGAGCAGCGCTGGTTGGACCTAGGCAGGAACCGCCGGCCAACGCCGCTCCCTGCAAAAGCTGCCTGGGTCAGCCAGCCAATCGACAAAGCCGTTTTGCTCAGCTTTTTGGCTTTGGCCTGAGGTAAATTGAAAAATAGCTTTATGCTTTGCAAAGGTTGCGGTTTGTGCTGCGCTGGGATGGGACAATGAACTACTGAGTTCTGGGTTTCCTAATCTGGCAGCCCCAATGCTTTTGGATTGACCCGTTGCATTTTGGCCTTCTGTTATTTCGATAAGGAGCTTCGCTGCATCATGCCCGTTCGTCTGTATGTCGGAAATCTGCCGGAAGAGGTGGATCGTCAGGCATTGGAGAAGCTCTTTAGCTCTGCAGGTGAGGTCATTTCCACCAAGGTGATTCGGGATCGGCGGACAGGCAAATGTCGCGGCTTCGGGTTTGTAACCGTGAGCACCGAAGAGCAGGCGCAGCAGTACATCGAGAAATTCAACGGCCATAGCTTTGGCGATGTCAACTTGCGCATCGAGATTGCCCAGCCGCGGGAGAAACGGGAAGACGCCGAAGCCAAAGCAGCAGCCTCCGGCTCCCCAGCTAAGGAGTCTGCCAAAGACGCTGGCAAGGATTCCAGGGCGCCCGGGGATCCTGAGCCCCGAGGTTCTTCCAAAGGCTCCAAAGAGTCGGGGGACAAGTCCGCCCCCAGCAAGAAGCAACGCCAGCGGGGCCACAAAGGGGGCGGAGGCAATGTCGTTGCCGAGACCGAAGGGGCCTCTGAGCCGGATCCCCGTTGGGCCAGCCAGTTGCAGCGGATTAAGGAGCAGCTTCTCCAAGCGACCAACTCCTGATCCCCCCGAAAGCGTGGTAGACATCGCCGCCATCTGGCGTTAGCTTGGTTGAGCTGTACAGCTCTGGGCATACCTGGAGGGGGTTTTGGAATGGATAGGCTGGCAAGGGTTTTTCGCGTGTGGGGACAGCACTTGGCCAAGGCTGGGTTCCTCGGCGTGCTGCTGGTTTGGCTGGGGATGAGCAGTGTTGTCCAAGTTGCCTTCGCAGCTCCAGCCGATTTGGAGGAGCAGGTGCTGCAGATCATTCGCAAGAACCCCCAGGTGATCCTTGAGGCTGTGCAGGAGTACCAGCAGCGGCAGTACCAAGAGCAGCAGCAACAACAGCAGCAGTTGGCGGAAGAATTTGGCCGTCAGTTGCGGGAGAACCCGCGTGCTGTCATCGGAGACTCTCCTCAACTGGGATCCGACACTTTGCGGCTGGTGTTGGTGGAGTTTTCTGATTTCCAATGTCCCTTCTGCGCCCGCGCCCACGACACCCTCAAACAGTTCATGGCCGAGCACGGGAAGGAGGTGACCTTGGTGTATAAGCACCTGCCCTTGACCAGCATCCACCCGGAGGCGATGGCGGCGGCTCGCGCGGCTTGGGCTGCCCACCGCCAGGGCAAGTTCTGGGAGTTCCACGACGAGCTCTTCGCCAACCAATCCCAGCTTGGGGATGCGTTTTATGTGGCCACTGCCGAGAAGTTGGGCCTGAACGTGGAGAAGTTCAACCGGGATCGGCGCAGCCGGGCGGCAGAGCGCGCCATTCAGCGGGATATGGAGCTGGCCTCTCAACTGGGCATCAGCGGCACCCCTCATTTCATCTTGAACGGCATTGCCTTCTCGGGGGCACAGCCGCTGGAGGTGTTTGAGCAGACGTTGCAACAGGCCAAGCAAGCTCTTTAGCCCGTTCAGGGCCTTAGATCCTGATGTCGAGTCCCTATCGTTGCCCGGAGTGTGGGGATGAGTTCCTGTTTCGACCGGATCCCTGCCCCACCTGTGCAAGACGACAACGCCAGAAGCGACAGGCCGCTCGTGCCAAGGAAAAGCGGGGCAGCTACGACCTGACGGGCCAGGTGGCCACTGCCGAGTTCTGGCAACTGTTGCGCTGGTACCCCTGTTGCCCCTGCTGTGGCAGGCCATGGTCACAGGTGGGATCCGCCCCTGTTCAGGATCACATTATCCCGCTCAGCCGCGGAGGGCCCAACACGGCTGCCAACTTGCAGCCCCTCTGCCCGGCCTGCAACGGCTGGAAGGCAGACTTTCTCATCTATTTTGACAGGGCTGTGCCGGGTCAGGTGCGGGCTTTGCCCCCACAACTCTGGCCCAGCTTTCGGTGTTGGCTCCGCCTTACCGGGGCCGATCCAGGGGTGGAGGATATCCACAGCACCCCGTCCAACCCCTGCGAAAGGCAACTGGACTGGTTGGATCCCAGCCTAGATCTTGGCGGTGGGAATTGCCCCCAAGTGATGCAACAGTTGGCCTATCCCCTGGCCAGCCCGGCCCAGTTACAGGCGGAAACCCTGCGCCTCACCCTGGCGGCGATCTCACTTGTAGAAGGATCCCTGGTGATTCCAAGAAGTGGTGCAAAGGGCAACGAGGCCCAATGGGGCTATTCTCAACAGCCGCGAAACGGTTTCTGACCTCCCCTCTCCCTCAGGGAAAGGGGCTGAAGCCGGCTGCTGCTACTCGACGGGCAGGACGCGGGCGTCAAACCCCGCCTCGGCCAGGGCACGCCGCGCCTGTTCGGCATTGGCCCGCTGCCGGTAAGTGCCCACCTGAATCACAGAGCCGCGCACAAAAGCGTCAGGGGCAAACTGCTGCAGCTTAGGCAGCGCCTCTGCCCCGGCGGATACCACCACCCAAAATCCACCTGTGCCTTCTTCGCGCAGGGATGCGGGAGAGGGGGTGGGATCCTGAACCAGAAGCGGTCGAGAGCGGCGCAGGTCGGCGGGGAAGATCCCGGCTTCGTAGCCTTGGCCGGCCAGGTACCGCACTTGTTCGGCGGCAGCAGCCGGGTCGGCAAACCCGCCAGTGCGCACCACCCGCAGGTCGTCGTAGATCAAGGGCAGGGATCCCTCTAGCAGTTGTTTGAGTGCAGGCCATTTCTCCCCCCTGGGATCCGCCACCAACACCCAGTAGCGCTCCCCCTGAGGTGGCTGGGAGTCGGGATCCCTTCCGGATCCCCCTTCAGCCAGCGACACCGCCACCGCCGGCAAGCCCTGGGCAGTTAGCCAGCGGGCCTGATCCTGGGCCAACGACAGGCGGGAGAAGGTGCCCGTCTGCAAGGCGGCCTGGCCGCGGTATTGCACCACAGCAGCCCCTGGAAAGAAGCGGCGTACCCGCTCCTCTAGCCGGGGATCCCTGCTGGGGTTGGGCACATAGGTGGCAAAGGGCCGCTGGGGATCGGAGGGGGGAGCCGTTGGCGCCGGTGGGACAGGGTTTTCAGAACTGGCGGAGGGGCGGTCGGGCGCTGTTTGGGCGGGAAAAGCGGGCGGAAGGGGCGGATCCGTATCTTGACGGCTCACCACCCGCACCGGCAAGCCCAACCGTTCCAATTCGGCCTGGCGGCGTTGGGCGTGGTTGCGGTTGATGAAGGTTCCTGCCAGAATGAATACCTGTCCATCCCCTTGCACGAAATAGGCGTCCGGTACCTGGGCACGCACCTGAGCCAAGGCGGCTGCCTCGGCGGCCAAGACGTGGACTTGGTAGCGGGTTAAGGCCAAAGCAGCGGGCAGGGCAAGCATGCCAGCCGCCAGGGATCCAGCCAGGAGGGCTGCCGTCCTCCCCACTTGGGGCCATGGGCCGGCAGGGATCCCCTGCCACCCTGGAGCAGCCCTTTGGTTTATAAGCCATCTGTGGCACTGACACAGCCCAGCGTTCACGGGAGAAGCACAGATTTAGCGCATCTCTAGTATAGACAGGTCGGCAGAACTCCACTGCTGGTCGGAACGGTTTCAGCCAGGGGTTTTTAGAAGCGGCGGCGACGATAGCTCTGGCGGCGCGGCGCTCCGAGGGCGCGGGATCCTCCCAGGGCGAAGCGGAGGATCTCGGTTTTGTAGTGCTGGGAACCTTCGGTGTAGCGGGCAAGCTGAATGGTGGATCCCTGGCCGGAGGGGAGGGCCGGCAAAGGCTGCTCCGGCGTTGCAGCTTCGATGGCGATGAAAAACCGCAAGCGCAGCAGCACCTCCAACTTAGACAGGCGCTCGCTCTGTTCGGGCACGAGGCGGCCCAGAGAGATTTGGAGTCGCGGCCTGCGGCGCCGGGATCCGGGGCGGCCCCAGAGCTGCTGGATCAACGTCCACAGGGAGGCCTGCTCAGGGGATTTGACCAACAGCTTCAGTCCCGTCAGCGGGTTGAGGCCATAGGTAAGCAGCAGAGAATACATGGGCAGCGCACTGAGGAGCAGAGAGGCGTTTTTAGGTTAGGGTCAAAAGATAGCTTACAGGCCAACTGTAGCACTGCTACCCGCTAGCTGAAGACCAATGGCCATGGCCGGGATCCCCGACCAACGCTGGCTGTTCCATCCTGTGGATGAGCCGACGGCCCGGCGTCTGGCTGAGGTCGTGGGGATCTCGCCCCTGTTGGCCCAGATCCTGCTCAACCGCGGCCTGTCTGGCCCCGCCGAGATCCAACACTATTTGCAGCCGGATCCCACCTACCTGCCCCCGCCCAGCCATGACTTTGCCGAGCTGCCCCTGGCGGTAGAGCTGTTGGAGAGGGCGATTTGCCGGCAGGAGCCCATCGCCATCTGCGGCGACTACGATGCCGACGGCATGACCAGCACGGCCCTGCTGCTGCGGGCTTTGCGGGGCACACCGGTGGTTTACCGCATCCCCAGCCGCCTCAGGGAGGGCTATGGCCTCAACAGCCGCATGGTGCAAGAGCTGCACCGCGAGGGGGTACGCCTCATTCTCACCGTAGACAATGGCATTGCTGCCCACGAGCCCATCCAACTGGCCAAAGAGTTAGGGCTAACGGTGATCGTGACAGATCACCACGACTTGCCCCCCCAGTTGCCCCCTGCCGACGCCATTCTCAACCCCAAGCGGATCCCGGCATCGTCTCCCTATCGGGGGATGGCCGGGGTGGGGGTGGCCTACCTCCTGGCCCAAGCCTTGGCAGAGCGCCGCGGTGACGAACAGTTGGGGCGGGTAGCCCTGGAACTGTTTACCGTGGGCACCATTGCCGATTTGGCGCCGCTGACGGGGGTGAACCGTCTTTGGGTGCGGCAGGGGCTGGCTCTCTTGCCCACTTCGCCGCTGGCCGGGATCCGCGCCCTCTTGGCAGTGATAGGAATGACGGGATCCCTAGAGGAGCTGCGGCCAGAGTGGGTAGGGTTTGGCTTGGGGCCCCGCATCAATGCCATTGGGCGAATTGGCCGACCGGAGATGGGGATCCGGCTGCTGACCACCGACGACCCGCAGCAGGCAGAGAAACTGGCCCGCCGCTGTGAACGGCTCAACCAGGTGCGGCAGCAGATGTGCAGCCGCATTGAGGCGGAGGCTTTGGAGCAGATGGCCCGGCAAGAGCGGGATCTGGCGCAGGAGCGGGTGTTAATCCTTTTGGGAGCTCCCCAGCAGCGCTGGCACAAGGGGGTGATTGGCCTGGTGGCTTCGCGGCTGGCGGAGCGCTTTGGCTGTCCAGTGTTTATCGGCAGCCAGTCGCGCCAGGGGGAGATCACTGGCTCGGCGCGGCAGGGGATCCCGGAGTTCGACGTGTTTCAGGCCCTGGAGTTTTGCAAGGATCTGTTTATCAAACATGGCGGCCACCCGGCGGCGGGGGGGTTTAGCCTGAAAGCGGAAAACTGGCCTCTTTTGGAAGAGCGGCTGCGGCAATTGGCCCAACAGCGTCTGCAGCCGGAGCAAATCCGGCCCCTGGTGCAGATCGACGCGGAGGTGGCGCTGGCGGATCTCACCCTCGACCTCTACCGAGAGCTGCAACGGTTGCAACCCTGTGGCATCGGCAATCCTGAGCCGGTCTTCTGCAGCCGCAACCTGCAGGTGCTGCAGCAGCAGCGATTTGGCCCGCAGCCTGCCCAGGGGGAGGAGGATACCCCCGGCCACCTAAAGCTGCTGCTCCGGGATCCCGTCAGCCGGCGCCTGGACGGGGCAGGATCCTCGCTTGCCGCACCAGCCAAAGTCCCCAGCCGTCCCCTGTGGGCCATTTGCTGGCGAGGGGCCGCCGCCTATCCCCTGCCGGAGCAGATTGACATTGCCTACACCCTCAAGGCTAAAAGGTGGGGGGAAGAAACCCAACTGGAGCTGGAAATTCTTGGGATCCGGCCTGCCGCAGAGGCCAGCTCTGCCAATCTTTCGCCCGCCGCCGTTGCTCCCACCATGTCCGATGCCAAAGCTGGGGCCCAGACAGCACCCTCGCCCCTGCTGATCTATCGCCCTGCCCCCCAGCCCACCCAACCGCTGCGTTGGCAGGCTGCATCTCGATTTTCTGCCCTCCTGCCCCAGGCGCGGGGAACGATCCTCCTCTACGGCTTCCGGCGCCCTACGTTTGTCCTTCTCCCGAAGCAGCATCCCTCCCTAACCCTCCACTACGACCGCCCCCAAGCTGGCCATCGCTACGACCAACTGTGGCTGTGGAGCTGGCCTCCCTCTTTGGATCACCTCAAGTGGCTGCTCTACTGCACCCCTAGCGACGCGCTGCTCGTTGTCCTGCACCACCAGGCGGTGCCTCTGCCCTCCGCCGCTGTCTTACAACGGCAATTGCGCCACTACCTGCAAAACCAAGCCCAGGTGGATCTGTTACGCTTGGCCCAACAATGGTGGCTGTCGCCAGCACTGTTGGTGGCGGGCCTGCGCTCCCTGGGGTATGCCTGTCCGGAGTTTGGCCCGACAGGATCTTTAGAAGAGGAGCTGGAGGCCCAACGGGCCTGGTACCGCAGCTCCTGGCAACAGGTGGCTGCCCTGCTGCAGGGATCCCGTCCGCAATAGACCCTTTGCTTCCCGCCAGCCTATGGGGATTAAACTGCTCCTCGGCTCCGACTACCACGGCAGCAACCGGCTGATCCAGCAGGCCCTTGACCATCTGCCCCAGGTGGATGCCTACATCAACTGTGGCGATTTCTGCTCCAAGGCTGGCAAGCCCTCCCTCAACGCCACCCAAGGCTTTTACCCAACAGCCGAAGCTGAGGTCATCCAGTTGCAATCTTTCCTGGCGGCAGTAGACGGCCTGGGCAAGCCCTGGCTCTTTTTGCCCGGCAACCACGACCCAGCCGCTGCCGTGTTGGATGCCCTAGCTGGCAGGTGGGGACGGGCCATCACCCAGTCTTGTTACTTTGAGTGGCTAGGGCTGCAAGTGTTGGCGGTGCCCTGGACTCCCCCTTGCGGCTGGAGCTGGACCCTTACCCGCAGCCATCTGCAGGAGCTGCTTACCCTCTACAGCCAGCCTCCTCGCCCCATTGACCTGCTGCTTAGCCACGCGCCGCCGCGGGGCCTGTTGGACGAAGGCGGCAAATGGTACCACCGCCGCATGCCCACCCTGCGCCCCCTGTTGGATCACCTACAGCCGCGCTACTACATCTGCGGCCACATGCACTGGGACGGGGGAAAGGTGGAACGCTGCGGCTCCACCCTGGTGATCAACACGGCCTTGCACAACATGGTTCTGGAAATCCACTGAGGACCTGGGCAGCCCTCTGCTGTCTGCTTTCTTCCGCTAAGATACCTGTGTTTCCCGCGCTCCCCAGCCTATGGCGCGCCCCTTGATCTTGGCCAGCAGCAACCCTGGTAAATGGCGGGAGTTCAACACCTTCTTCCAGGCCCATGCTCCCAGCTGGGATCTGCGTCCCCTCCCGGCGGCGATAGAAGTGGAAGAAAGCGGCAGCACCTTTGTCGAAAATGCCCTTCTCAAGGCCAAGGCTGTAGCAGCCGCTTTGGGGGAGTGGGCCATTGCCGATGACTCTGGGCTGGCGGTGGCAGCCCTTGGCGGCGCCCCTGGGATCCATTCGGCCCGCTATGCCCCTGACGATGCCTCCCGCATTGCGCGGCTGCTGCGGGAGATGGAAGGGATCCCCAACCGCCAAGCCAGCTTTCACTGCGCCATTGCTGTGGTGGATCCCCAGGGGCAGGGGCGGGCCTTGGTGGAGGGCATCTGCCACGGGGAGATCCTGGCTCAGCCCCGGGGAGCAGGAGGATTTGGCTATGACCCGCTCTTTTGGGTGCCGGAGGTGGGGCTGACCTTTGCCGAGATGAGCCCGGCGCAAAAGGAAGCCGTCAGCCACCGCGGCCAGGCCCTGAGGGCCTTGAAAGAACAGCTCCTGATCTTGGAGCGCAGTCTAGGCTAGCTTGGAGGTACGGCGGCATTTGTCCACGACAAGAGCCCGAGATCACGGCAGCAACCTGGGCCAGAAAAGGCTGCACAATGCCGCTGAGGGGATCCCTTGAACCCCAAGGCTGCAGCTCTGTGGATCCTACCTGCCAAAAGGTTTCCTCGGTACAGGAAGATGGGAATGCCAGTTTTGCGTTGGGAGCCTGAAGAATGACCTTCTCTGAGGAGCGCGATCCAAACCGTTTTCCAGACTCAACGGCTGCTGCCGGTGAGGGAAGCCGCGGCCAAGCTCCCAGCAGCTCAGAGTCCCAAGGCCGGCGTTCCCCGCCCCCCTTGCCGGAGGACAGTTCTGCCCCCTCCGCTGGCGGTGCCCAAGACTGGCTAGAGGATGAGGAGAGGCAAAACAATGGGAAGGCGTCTTCTGCTCGTCTCTCTGGGCGCGCCCTGCAAGCGGAGGATGCCAGGAGAGAACAGAGGGCTAGCTCAGCCCGAGAAGCTGCCGCCGGATCTTCGCGGGGTGAGGAGACAGAGTCCTCTCGGCCCCGGGCCAGGCGTGCCGGACAAGCCTTGGTTCCCCGGCGCCCTATCTCCAGCAACTGGGGCTACGACGGATCGGCCCGCTCTTCCGCCTATGCCGGCTCCTCCCGCTCTGCAACTTACGGCTACACCGCCGGCTACGGCGGCAGTGGGGGATATGGAGGTGGAGGGCGCAGCAGCAGCTCCTCAGGGGAAGTCTCCTCTTCGGATCTGACAATCCTGCTGGTGGTGGCCCTGCTGGCTTTCTTTGGGGGGTTTGCCATCCGCAACCTCTTCGCGGAGTCGGGCGGCTTTGACGATGAGCGTCCCATCCGCGCGGCCAATGTACCGGCGGCCTTCCGGGACTTTTGCTTTGCCTACAACGGCACGGCTTCGTTTACCGTGGTGCAACTGACCAGCGTTTCCGCCCTCACCATGGCCTCGGTGCCCATTTACAAGATGGACACCTGCACCATCCCCGTCAGCCAAACCGCCAACGCCCTGCAGGCCTTGGGCATCCGTGGCCGAGCCAACACCTTAGGCCCGCAACTGGGCGGATCCAACCTCACCCTCATCCAGCTCCCCTTGGCCAGCGGCTTGGCCCGCGCCATCTACAACCAGTTTCCTAGCTTGGCCAGTCAGGGTAATGAGGCCCAGGTTCTCTCCCAACTGGAAACCACCATCAACGACGCCCTGCGCTCCAACATCGAAGGGCTGGCCCTGCAAGGCCTGGAGCCTACCAACATCCCCGACGTGTACGTGGTGATCCCGGGCCACTCCTTTAACTTGCAACCGCAGCTTAATCTGCGCTAGCTCTCCTTTCTAGGGAGACTGCTGTGTTCATCACCTTAGAAGGTGGAGAAGGAGTGGGCAAAACCACTCAGCAGACGCTGCTGGCACAGCGGCTTACTCTAGAAGGCTATGCCTGCCTGTGTACCCGCGAGCCGGGAGGGACAGCCCTAGGCCGAGCGCTGCGGGAGCTGCTGTTGCACGGGGATCCCATAACGCCGCTGGCTGAGTTGCTCCTGTACGCGGCAGACCGGGCCGAGCACGTGCAAAGATGCCTCCTTCCCGCCCTAGCAGCAGGGCAGGTGGTGCTCTGTGACCGCTTCACCGACTCTACCCTGGCCTACCAGGGGTATGGTCGCGGGCTGGACCT
>NZ_JANSIY010000064.1:0-15206 GCF_047462295.1 Synechococcus sp. H60.3
GGTGGCACGGCTCACTCACACACACCAAAAACCGAGGACGGCAACTGATATACTCTACCCACCCTCCCTGCGGCGGGGGGGCCCTCACCCCCGTCCCCTCTCCCTTTGGGAGAGGGGGGGTCTGCGCTGCTTGTTGCTGGGGGACAGATGGAAAACTGGCTGTTTCAGGGCATTCTGGCCGCTTGGCTAGGGCAGGCTGTAGGCAGCTTAATGAAGAAAAACCGGCGATGTCTACCTACTCAACGTCCTACTCAGTTTCCTACGCGAAAATCTTTTTCCCGATTTGGGTGGCGGGGCTGCTGCTGATCGGCGGTGGCCTCCTGTTTGGCCTGTTTCGGGCTTTTGGGCTCTCGATAAAACCCAACCGGAACAGGTGCGCGCCAGCAACGAGCTAGAGCCCAGCCAAATCCGACAAGAGACCCGCCAAGCCGTGGCGCAACTGAGCGTGGATAGCCAATTTCTTGGCCAGGTGGGGGAGATCCGCCGCTTTATCAAAGAGGCCTAGCCAGCCCCGCTGTTGAGCCTCTCCAACTGGGCGGAAAATTGAGAGGGGACAAGCTTAGTGCCCACGCCGGCATCGGTTAGCAGTTCCAAGAGCAGGGAATGAGGGGATCCCCCGTCCAGAATGTGGGCAGCCCGAACCCCTTGAGCCAGGGCGCGAATGCAGCACTGCACCTTGGGGATCATGCCGCCCCTAACCACGCCGCTCTGGATTAACTGGCGGGCCGTCTCGATATCCAGCAGCGGAATCAGGGAGCTGGGATCCTCAGGATCTCTGAGAATGCCAGGAGTGTCGGTGAGAAGGATTAACTTTTCGGCCCCCAGAGAGGCCGCCAGCTCCCCAGCCACCGTATCAGCATTGATGTTGTAGGCTTGGCCCGTCTCGTCGGCGGCCACGCTGGAGATCACCGGGATCTGGCCGCCCTCCAACAGAGTTTGCACCAACTGGGGGTTGATGGTGCTGACTTCTCCCACAAAGCCAATTTCCGCCCGGCCCTGGGAGCGGGCTCGAATTAAATTGCCGTCCCGCCCGCACAGCCCTACTGCCGAGCCGCCGGCCAGGCTGATGAGCTGCACGATCTGTTTGTTAACCTTGCCCACCAGCACCATCTCCACCACCTCCATGGTGGCAGCATCGGTTACTCGCAGGCCATCGACAAACTTGAAGGGGATGTCCAACTTCTGCAGCCAACTGTTGATCTCCGGCCCTCCTCCATGCACCAGCACCGGCCGAATGCCGACACAGGCAAGAAAAACAATATCCCGCAGCACCTCAGCTCGGCGCTCCTGCTGCACCATGGCGGCGCCGCCATATTTGATGACCATGACGCGGCCTTGGTACTGCTGAATGTAGGGCAGAGCCTCGATGAGAATCTGCGCCCGCGTCAGGGGATCGCAGGCCACAGCCTGAGGGCTGGTTGTTCCTGAAAGAGAGGCGTTGGTCTGCACGGCTAGGGATCCCGTGTAAGACAAAAACTTCCAGAAGATCGTACTAGAAACTGACAGGCTGCTAGCTGCGCAAGGTAACCGGAAAGTGTTTCTCCAACTGGGCTCTTACTTGGTTTTGCGCGGCTTCCACCTCCGCATCGGTGAGGGTGCGATCCGGAGCGCGATAGACCAGGCGGAAGGCGAGGCTGCGCTGGCCCGGCGGCACACTTTGGCCGCGGTACTCGTCGAAAAGCTGCACCGACTGCAGCAGGGGGCCCGCCGCCTGGCGGATCACCTTCTCAATTTCTGCCACTGACAGCTCCAGCGGCGCAAAGAAGGCGATATCCCGATCCGAGGCCGGAAAAGGCGAGAAGGGAGAAAATTGTGCCAGGCCCCGCCTCTCCAGGCTGGCCAGCAAGGGATCCAACTCCAGCTCAAACCCATAGACCTCATCCGGCAAGTCCTTCTCCTGGCAAAGGCGGGGGTGCAACTGCCCGAAGATGCCGGTGCGGGATCCCTCGATCCAAATACCGGCCTGCCGACCGGGGTGCAACAGCCGCGACTGCGCCTCAGGGGGATCCGGGCGAAACTCGGGGGCAAATCCCAGCCGCTCCAGCGCCGAGACCAAGAGCCCCTTGGCCTCGAACCAGTCCATGGGTCGGTTGTGGTGCCGCCAGTCGTTGGGGTTGGGATCCCCGCCCAGGATGCCGCCCAGGTGCTCCGCCTCCTGATAGGGCTCAGGACTGGAGGGAGGGGCATAGGCAAAGACGTGGCCAATTTCAAAAGCCTGTAGGGGGCCGTTGCCCTGATCCCAGTTGAAGCGAAAAGCCTCCACCAAGCCCGGCAACAGCGCCTTGCGCACAGCGGAGTACTCGGGGGAAAGCGGATTGGCGATTTTGACCAGGGAGCTGTCCTCCTCCGCCGGACAGAGGGAGATGTGGTACACCTCCGTCAGACCGATGCCCCGCATCACCTCGCGAATTTGCCGGGTCAATGTTTCCCGTGCAGAGAGGGATCCCACCTGCGGCTCCGTGGGCAGGGTTTCCGAGAAGCGGTCGTAGCCGTAGAGACGGGCAAATTCCTCAATCAGGTCGATCTCCCGTTCGACATCCCGCAGGCGGTAGGGGGGAACAGTTACCTGCCAAACGCAGCAGGCCACGCTCGCTGTCTCCGTAGCAGGGAGGGAGGGAGCCTCCGGGGCAACTTTCTGACAGCGGGAAAGCTGAAAGCCCAGAGCCGACAAGATTTCCTCCACCTCCTCTGGCCGCACCTCTTCCCCCAACACGTCGATGAGGCGCGACAGCCGCAGCTTCAGGGTACGCTCTAAGGGCGGACGTTGATCAAAGGTAGTGAGGCCAACCACCGATCCTCCCGCCAGCCCCAAAATCAACTGCACCGCCCGATCCCGCGCCAGGTCGAGGGTAGCAAAATTAACCCCCCGCTCGTAGCGGGCCGAGGCTTCTGTGCGCAGCCCCTGCGAGCGGGCCGAGCGGCGCGTCACCACTGGGTCAAAGAGGGCTGCCTCCAAAAAAATGCTAGTGGTGGCCGAGCTCACTTCTGTCTCTTCTCCCCCCATCACACCTGCTAGGGCTACCGGCTGGCCGCCGGCCACGATGAGATGGCTTTCAGGGTGCAAGGTGCGGGTTTGGCTGTCCAGGGTTTTTAGGGTTTCTCCCGCCTGGGCAAAGCGCACCTCAATGGTGGGCTTCTTCCTGCCCATGATTTGGAGCAGGCGATCCCAGTCGAAGGCGTGCAGGGGCTGGCCCCATTCCAGCAAGATCAAGTTGGTAACATCCACAACATTGTTGATGGAGCGCATGCCAGCGGCGGCCAGGCGATGCTTTAGCCAGTCGGGAGAAGGGCCGACCTTCACTCCCTCAATCAACACGCCACTGTAGGCGGGGCAGGCCTTGGCGTCGGCAATGCGCAATTTGAAATTGGGGATGGGCTTGGCCTGTAGGGGCTGAACTGGTGGCAGGCGCAGCGGGTTGCGGGTGAGGGCGGCCACCTCGCGGGCAATCCCCACCATGCTCAGAGCATCGGCGCGGTTGGCGGTGGAAGTGAGATCCAACACCACATCATCCAGGCCCAGCAGCGGGCGGGCGTCAGACCCCAGCGGGTACAGGTTGAGATCCAAATCAGGCGGAAATTCGTGGATCCCTTCCGAAACCCTCTCCAGCCCCAGCTCAGCCAAAGAGCAGATCATGCCTTCCGAGATCACTCCCCGCTTCTCTGCTTTGGCGATGGTCAGGTTCACAGCGGGCAGATGAGTGCCCGGCGTGGCCACAGGCACGAGGAGGCCAGCGCGGGCGTTGGCCGCTCCGCAGACGATGGTGGCCGGTTGCTCGGAGCCCAAGTCCACCTGGCAAACGCGCAGCTTGTCAGCATTGGGATGGGGCTCGGCGGCTAGGATCTTGCCCAGCACCACCCCTTCAGCCCAACTGCGGCGATCTTCAATCTCCTCCACCTCAAACCCCACCAGGGTGAGGGCTTCTGCCAATTCTTCCGGGGAAAGCTCAAAGTCCACCAATTCCCGCAGCCACTTCAAGGAAATGCGCATCGCTGAGCCATCGCTGCAAACGCCGCACCCATTATCGCTCACTCCGAGTCCGGGCCAAAGGCAAGCAAGGCGCGCAAACTTCCCCTCGCAGGTAAGATGGTTACGCCATGCTGAGGTGCTGGCACCGAGGCGAGACAGCGCGTATTTCAGGCTGTGGATGTGGGTATGGGACAACGGCAACTCTTGCGCAGGATCCTGATCGGTCTGGGCCTTCTAGCTGCCATGATGGTGTGGGCTATCACCTGGCTGCTCACCCAAAGCCCTCTGGCTTTGTTGCTGTCTCGTCCGCCGCTGCCGCCGATTGTAGGCCTAGCCCCCCGTTCCACCCAGGCGCTGCTGCTGCTGGCCGCCCCTCTCGAGGATTTGCAGGCATTCTGGCAAGCGGCAACCCCCGCTTCCCAACGACGCGCCACTCGCCAGCAGTGGCGGAAGTTCTTCTCTGGCGCAGGCCCGGGCTGGCTGGGAGCCGTGTTGGCGGGGGGATCCCTGGACTTTGAGCAAGAGGTGCAGCCTTGGCTGGGGAAGAGTACCCTCTTGGCCAGCTTGCCGGAGTGGGGCACCTTGGTTGCCTTGGAAACTCGCGACGCGGCGCTTGCCCAATTCGAGCTGAACCTATTGTGGGAGCGGCAGAGCTTGGCCGGCTTGCCGGTGCAGGTGGATACCTACAAGGGCATTCAGGTGGTGTCCAGCCCACTTCCGGAGTTGCAGGGGTTCGCGGCAGCCCTTTTCGGCAAGCGCTATGTGCTGCTGGCAGAACAGGCTGCTGCCATTCGCGCCGCCATCGATGCCTGGCAGTTGCCGCAATTGTCGTTGGTGACCGAGCCACGGTTTCGGCAGGTGATCCAGCCGTTACGGGAGGCGCATGTGGGTTGGGCTTTCTGGCAAAATCCAGAATCCCCCTCTCCCGACGCCCTGGCGTTGCAGGCAGTGGGGCTGGGGCTGGGGGTAAACTTCCGGGGGTTGGTGGCCGAAACTGCCGTCCTTTGGCATACGCCTGCTGACTTTGCTTTGCCGACTGGAGAAACTTTTCGTCCGCAGGTTATTCGGCATCTGCCTGATGAGACGCTAGCGCTAATTTCCGGAAAGAACTGGGCTGCCCTTTGGCAGAGCCTGGGGCAGATGCAGCCCCTGAGCCTCTTCGGGCTGCGGCTGGATCCCGGCCAATGGCTGCAGCAGTTGCAATCGCAGGTGGAGCTGGACTGGCAGCACGTGTTGCCGGAAAGGGGAGAGTTCGCCCTTGCCTTTTTGCCCACGGATGGAGAACTGGCCTGGCTGTGGGTTGGCGAGATGCCAGATGCGCCAACGCTGGATGAGCGGGCAATCGCCCAGGGCTGGCAGGTGGTATCGATTGCAACTAAGCGTGGCACCGCCACCGCCTGGAGCAAGCCAGCGGCCCAGCCGCAACCCCAGCCAAGCCACTCCACGCCGCGAGAAGACATCCCCCTCTTGGCCGCTAAGCTGCTGCAGGTCAGCGGCAGGGGAGGCTCTCCCCAGCTGCAGGCGGCAGAGGCTCTTCCCCAAGCCCTGCCCGCGATCCCGGGAGCATCGCCCCTCTTGGCCCAGGTGTACCACACCGACCGGGAAGGCTATGCCTACCTGGCTTCTTCTTTGGCGGCTTTGGAAGCGGCCCTGGCGGATCCCCCCTTGAGCGCTGACCGCGCCTGGCGCCGCCTGGTGGCCCCCCTGCCCCACCGCAACCTGGGCTATGGGTACGGATCCCTGGGAGTTCTACCGGAAACTTGGCTGCCCCAACTGCAGGGATCCCGCTGGTCGTCCACGCGCCTGGCCTTCGCCACCACTGCCCTGACGCTGTCCGAGGCTCCCTATCCGGATCGGGGGCGCTGGCTTCTCCAGAGGGGCAAGCTGTTTTGGCAGTGGTATTAGACGATCCAGGGATCCCGGCAGCCGGGGTGAATGTACTTGCCCAGGTAGAGCTGGTTGCCCGTCTCGTTCCACTGCACAAAGTCGAAAATTTGGGTGAGCAGGAGCATTCCCCGCCCCGACTCTTCCGTTTCCAGGATGCCGCAGCGGCAGCGGTTTAGCTCCTCCTGGGGACGAAAGCCGGAGCCCTGATCCCGCACCAGCCACTGATAAAACGGCTCGGAGCTGGCGTATTCGACAATCACCCTCTTGTTGGGATCCAGGCCGTTGCCGTGGCGAACGGCGTTGATGATCGCCTCCTGCAGGCCCAAACGCACCTCCGCTCTCCAGGGGGGGGGAACTTTTGCGATCAACAAATCCAGAACCGGCTGGGTGTAGAGGGTGGAGGGAAAGCTGATAACGCTCCAGGAGCAGTTGGCGGGCTTGAGGGAGAGGGCAATCACAGGGGCAGTTGGGGGCGCAACGCTCTCCTCCCATTCTAGCCAATCCCCGTCGGCCTCAGCCCGGTCGGGCCAGATCCCGGCAGGGATCCTTTTTGACGTACCATCTTGAGTGGAGAAGCTCTTCGCGGTTACCCTGATCGGCTATGGTGATCAAAGTTGGGGATAAGGTTAAGGTGCGCTCTATTCGGGATCGCGGCCAAGAAGAGGTGAGCGCGCTGGTAGGCAAGGAGGCCGTAGTGCTGGCACGGCGGGTGGTCGATGGCAGTGGCATTGGCTATATTCTGGAATTTCCCGATCGATCCCGGCACTGGTTTTTCGAGAGTGAGCTGGAAGCGGTCGATTCCGGCCACGCCAAGGATGAGCCGAGTTGAGCAGTCTGGATACCGGCTAGACAGGGGATCAGGGGCAGTTGCAGTGTCGGATCCCCTCTGCGTGTAAGTTTCCGCCAGAGGGGTTGCCCCGGCTCCAAACTCCTCAAGCCTGCATTTCCGCTTTAGGTAGCCGGCCCGGGTGACGCCGTTCCCTTTTGGAGGGGGTTCTCGCTACACAGGTTGTGAGCATCAAGCCCAGGGTCGCTGGTGTCCTGTTGCCGTTGTCTGGATAAGTGGTCGTGGCTTCTCCTCCCCATTTGAATCGTCGTTTGCTGGCCCGCCAGATGGCCGCCCAGGTGGATGGCCTGACGGTGGAGATGGCTGCTGCCGCCCTGGAGGCGATGCTGGAGAGCATCAGCCGCTGCTTGGCCGAGGGGGGATCGGTGCGGCTGGCGCGCTTCGGAACTTTCTCGTTGCGCTACCGCCCCGCTCGGCAAACCTATCACCCGCGCACCAAAGCCCCCATCCACATCCCGGCTGCTCAGGTGCCCCATTTCGTTCCCAGCCCAGAACTGGGGCGACCCAGGGGGGAGCAGCGGCTGGGCTCGGTTTGACCACGAATACGGCGGCGCAAGCCCCGGTCTTTAGTCCTGGGGATAAGCCGCCTAATCTCGGCAGTATGTAGCCTGGAGTAGTATCAGGATGGCCTCGCAGGAGGCGCGCAACTTGCTGCTATCAAACCGTCCATCGAAAACCAACTCCGCAACTGGATACGCTGGCCCTGCTGAACTTTACTGCGGGCCTTCTGCATTCGGCGCCAGTATCTGGGCCTAGGCCCAGGAGTTGGGATTATGGCGTCTTCCACAGGCGTGGGGTGGCAGCCCCACCGGCGTGCTTGCGTAGCTTGCGATGAGCGAGGAAGAATCCCCGCCCTTTAGGGCTGGGGAGAGCGTCACCCCCCTAGGATACTTGCAGAATGGCCGTCTTGCTCTGGTTTCGCACCGATTTGCGCCTGCTGGATCACCAGCCGCTAACACGGGCATGCCAACAGGGATCCCCCCTCATCCCCTTGTACTGCCTGGATCCCCGCCACTTTGGCCGGACGGCCTTTGGCTTTCCTAAGACCAGTCCTTTCCGCGCCCAGTTCCTGCTGGAAAGCCTGGCGGATCTACGGCAGCAGCTCCGAGCCCGCGGCTCCGACCTCGTCATCCGCCAGGGCCAGCCGGAGCAGGTGATCCCGGCCCTGGCGCGGGAGTGGGGGGTGAAGGCTGTCTATGCCCATGCAGAAGTGGGCACGGAGGAGGAGGCGGTAGCCACTGCCCTCCAGGAAGCGCTTCAGAACTTGGGGATCCCGCTGCACCTGGACTGGGGCCACACCCTCTACCACCCCGCCGATCTCCCTTTTGCCCTGGCAGACTTGCCAGAGGTGTTCACCCGCTTTCGCCAGCAGGTGGAAGCCAAGGCCAGCGTCCGCGATCCCTTGCCCATCCCTTCTCTCCCGCCGTTGCCGCCGGGGCTGGATCCCGGCCCTCTGCCCACCCTGGCTGAGCTGGGGCTGAGCTTGCCTCCGCCGGATCCCCGCGCCCGCTTTGTCTACACGGGTGGCAGCAGCGCCGCCCAGGCGCGTTTGCAGACCTATATCTGGGAGCTGGACCGGTTGCGCGTCTACAAAGAAACCCGCAACGGCATGCTGGATCCCAACGACAGCTCGCGCCTTTCTGGCTGGTTGGCGTTAGGCTGCCTCTCCCCCCGCACCGTGTATGCCGAAGTCAAGCGCTACGAGCAGGAGCGGGTGCGCAACGAATCCACCTACTGGTTGGTGTTCGAGCTGCTGTGGCGGGATTACTTTCGCTTCATCTTGGCCAAGCACGGGGCCAAGCTGTTTCGCCCCTCCGGGATCCAGGGGATCCCCATCCCCTGGCAGCAGGACTGGGATCGCTTTCAGGCCTGGTGCCGCGGCGAGACCGGCTACCCCCTGGTGGATGCCAACATGCGGGAGTTGGCGGCCACCGGCTTTATGTCCAACCGCGGGCGGCAGAATGTGGCCAGCTTTCTAACCAAAAACCTGGGGATTGACTGGCGCCTGGGGGCGGAATGGTTTGAGTCGCTGCTCATCGACTATGACGTGGCCAGCAACTATGGCAACTGGAACTACACCGCCGGTGTGGGCAACGACGCCCGCGGCTTCCGCTACTTCCACATTCCCAAGCAGTCCCGCGACTACGATCCCCAAGGCCACTACTTACGCCACTGGCTGCCGGAACTGGCCGGGATCCCGGGGGAGAAGATCCACGAGCCCTATCGCCTCAGCGCCGCTGAGCAAAAGCAGTTTGGCGTGCGGCTAGGGGTAGACTATCCCCGCCC
Organism: Synechococcus sp. H60.3; assembly: GCF_047462295.1. Lineage (NCBI taxonomy): Bacteria > Bacillati > Cyanobacteriota > Cyanophyceae > Synechococcales > Synechococcaceae > Synechococcus > Synechococcus sp. H60.3. The sequence goes on from NZ_JANSIY010000064.1 coordinate 8,988, forward strand.
TCTGGTGGATCTGGAAAAGTCCCTGCAGGCCAATCGGCGGGCTTACGAAGCGGCCTTGGCCCGCCACCGGCGCCGCTAGGGGGATCCCCTGGAAACGGGAGTAGCGGGCGGGGGGAGGAGGCGGCTAAGACGGCGCAAGCCGGGTAAACCGCTATCTGCCACTACCACGCTGCCATCCGGCAAAATGAGCAGATGGCCGGGCTGCTGGAAGCGGGCCGAGGAGGCGGGGCCATCCTGCCAGCCTGGCTCCTCCCCTCCGGCCAAGGTGGCAACCTGTCCATTAGGCTGCAGCCGCCGCAGGCGATGGTTATCTCGGTCGGCCAGCCAGAGACTCCCCGACCCATCGAAGGCCAGCCCTGCAAGGGTTTGAAAACGGGCTTGCGCCAAGGGGCCATCGCGGTAGCCCGCCTCTGTACTGGAGAGGGTGGTCAGTTCTCCGTCGGCAGAGAGCCGGCGCAGGCGATGCCGGTCAGCGATCCAGAGATTCCCTTCCCTGTCCACCGCTAGGGCCGTGGGCTGCAGGAGCTGGGCCTGCTCTGCCGGGCCATCGGCGGATCCCGGCTGTCCGGTGCCAGCCACTGTGGTCACCTCGCCGGCGGGGGTGATGCGGCGGATGCGGCGGTCGGCACGGTCGGCCACATAAAGGCTGCCCTCTAGACCCAAGGCCAGGCCAAAGGGCTCGCGAAACTGCGCCTGGTCGCGCTCCCCATCACGGTAGCCGGCTACACAAGTGCCGGCAAAGGTGGTTACCTGCCGCTGAGGGCTGATGTGGCGTAGGCAGTGGTTGCCGCTGTCGGCCACCCACACTCCCCCTTTGGGATCCCAGAGCAGCCCTTGGGGGGAGTCAAACTGGGCCTGATTAGCCGCTCCATCCCGATAGCCGGCCTTGCCGCTGCCGGCCCAAACCTCCAGTTCCCCTTCGGGAGAAAGGCGAAAAATCCGGTGCTGGGCCGGGTCGGCCAAGTAAAAGAACCCTTCTGGATCAACAGCAATGCCGCCAATCTGTTTGAGAGGGATCTCGGCCTCGCCGCCGCTATCAGAGACGCTGTTTCTAGGAAGGACTGCCGAGGCAGTGCGGCCATTCAGCAAGGTCTCCACCCGCCAGGCTGAGGCTGCCGCCGCAGTAGGGGTGGGTGAGGGGGTAGGGGCTGGCCACTCGTAAACCAAGGTTCCCAACCCTTGCCCCGCCGCATCGGCAACGGCCACCCAAACGGTTCCGGAAAGGGAGGCCGGCGGCATCACCGTCAGGCGGTCGCTGCTGCGGGAGCGGATCTCCCCTCTCAAGCTGCGCTCAGGATTGACGGCTGAAGCAAACAAAACCGTTTCCACCCGCTCCAGATTTTCTCCTAACAGCAGCAGGGGCTGGCCGGGCGCCGGCACCCCCGACCCCGTATGCAGCAGCGGCACCTCTACCTCGGCGAGGACCAGCATGGCCAGGCGGCGATTGGCCCCGCCAGAGCCCCCAGAGCGGTCAGAAAGGGTCAGGGATCCCTTCCCTTGGGCCAAGGTGGTGGATCCCCGGTAGGCGACGGCGCTCAGCTCCGCTTCGCCCGCGGGCGGGTTGGTAAAGGTGAAGGTGGCCGGCTGCCCTGAGCGCAGGGGTGCAGTGGCGGTTTGGCGATAGCTGCCCAGGGTAATGCTCAAGTCGATCCCTTCCACCCCCGGCCAGGTGGCGGTGCGGGCCAGCCAGCGCTCCACCTCGGAGGCTGGCAGCTGGGCCACCAGATCGGATCCCTGTTCCTGGAGCAGCAAAACGATGCGATTGTTGGGCAGCGCCAGACCCGCTTGGCGAGCCTGTTCGAGCGTGAGGGCAAAGGCGGAGGGGGCGAGGGGAGTTGGAGTGGAAAGCGGTTGCAGGGCAGAAGGGGGAACGACGCTGGGAGACAAATTAGAAGAAGAAAGCTCGCCGCAGGCCGAAAGGGCCAGCACCAGGGCACTCAGCGCCGGCAAGGATAGCGGTGCAGGGGAAACCCGTCGTGGCATGATGCAGCTTATCCTCTCCCCCAAACTGGGAAATGGCGGGAACCCAAACCTCCATGCCTGTCTTCCTCAGCGTACGAGCCGGCGAAAACTGCCCAACACCTTCCCTGCTGCAGGAGCCAGCCCGGCCAATGCCTCAGGCCCTGAACTGCATTTCTATTCATAACCAACTGCCCTCACCCACAGGTGAGTTACACTCCTCACTCTTTACATCCTTACTCAAATCCCCGCCGAAAAGCCAGATGGCAGTTGGGTGCTTGCCAAGTTGTGTCTGCGTTTGTCTGCTCAAGTGTCCAGATCGGGATCCCAGCCTCTTCGAGCAGAAGCGTCTGGCAGGGTGAGCGACGGTCGTTAGACTTATAGCTCTGGGATCGGCCAGTCCCGCGGATAAATCAAATAGACAGTACCCCCGGAGTGTGCCAACCACAAAGACTCCAGCTGGTCGCGGCGGTAGGTGCGGCGAACTTCTGCGTGGGTCGGGGCCGCCGGGTCGTGGAGGATGGGATCCCCTTGGTTATCGAACCCCACCAGCACTGCCAGATGGCCGTTGCTGCGGGGGATCGGCGCCCCCTCCAGCTCGCCCTCCCGCCAGGCGTAGCTAAGGATTACCGGCACTCCCGCCGCAATCCAGGCTTCTGCTTGGGCCAGGCTCTGCAGCCGCGCCACCAGGCCGGCCAACCCTCGCTCGGCGGCATAAGCCACATTGAAGGCCCAGTTGCCGTGGCCCTGGTAAACCCGGTCGTACACCCCGGCCACCGCGGCGCGCACCAACGGCTCACAGGGGCGGGGATCCCGCTGCCAGTAGGCCATCACCATGGCCAAAGCGGTGGGGCTGCACCAAGCTGCTCCCCCGTCGGCGTAGACCATCTGGGAACACAAGGGCAGATCCAAGACCTGGCCCCAGCGGCTGGGATCCCCAGGGGGGAGGTGGCTGGGCTGGACCGGCTGGTTGGAAAAGGCAACCGCCACCTGATCCACAAGGGGGGAACGGCCTGGCTCTTGCGTGAACAGGCGCACCCTGACCTGAAAAGCCTCTGCCCCCCTTTGGGTATCCTGGAGCACCAACAAATCCGTGTTGAGGTTGCCGTCCTCATCTGCCTGCCCGCCCACGGAGTGGCTGGCCAGGGTGGCCGGATCGGCGGCCCACACGCCAGCGTGATACCACTTCGTCCAGCGCCCCGCAAGCTTGGCCCGGATCCCCACTTCCAGCCAGGTGCCGGGGGGCGTGGTGGCATTCCAGGAGACGATCGCTTCCACCAGAGGAAAGCCGGCGGGAACCTCCGGGCTGACGGCTTCTCCCACCCAATAGGGGCCGGGGGGATAAAAAGGCTGGCCCTGAAACGCCGACTCAGGCCCTTCAAGGCTGACTGCTTGCCGCCAGTCCTCTGGATCCAAAACCAATTGCCCTTGGGCATTCAGCCGGATCCCGCGGGCTGACCAGTCCTGAAAACCTTGGGGGGCATGCCAGCGCTGCAAGCCGGTGCGATAGGTAACATGGGCCTGGACTTGCATTGTCAGGAGTCCTGGGGAAGTGGGAGCCGGCTGGGCCAACGCCGGCAGAAGCAGTACAGTCACGCCAGCCAGCCTAAGCAGACCTTGCCAACCGCTCCGGCCTTTTGCAACCCCCATGCTCTGCTTGCCCCCACTAGTAGCGCGACACCGCCGGATGCCCCTTAATGTACCAGCGCCAGGGGAGCTCCACGCCGCGGGTAATACCGATGCGGGTGGTCTGGACAATGGTCCATTGGGCTGGCCCAGAGGGGGATCCCTCTAGCCAAATGCCTTCCTGACCGGCTGGCACCGGATCCAGCCGCCAGCCGTTGTGGGATCCATCGATGCGCAGCGCCTGGCAGAGCAGGCCCGGCCCCGCCGCCACCCGCGCCGGTTTCTGTCGTTTGTTAGCCGGGATCCACTCCGGCAGGCAATCCAACTGGGCTGCCCGGATCAGCACTGCTGACGGGATCCCTTCCGCCTCGGTGACGATGTTCAGACAGTGGTAGAGGCCGTAGATGCGATAGATGTAGAGATGGCCCGGCGGCCCGAACATCACCTGGTTGCGGCGAGTCTTGCGGCGATAGGCGTGGCAGGCCGGATCCCCGGCGGTGTAGGCTTCTGTCTCCACGATCTGGGCCCGCACCTGCAGCCCATCGGCAAATTGCCGCACCAGCACCATGCCCAGCAAAGCAGGCGCCACCAGCGGCGCCGGCTGGCTTAACCAATCCCTGGGATCCACGGCAGGCTCGGCAGCCCTCAGCCCCCGGCCACCGCAGGGACGATGCTCACCTCATCCCCATCCTGAAGAGGGGTGTCGGAGCCGTTGAGGAAACGAATATCTTCGCTGTTGACATAAAAATTGACAAAGCGGCGCAATTCCCCCTTCTCGTCGCACAGCCGCGCCTTGATGCCCGGATAGCTTTGCTCCAAGGCCTCCAGCAATTCCCGAATGGTGGATCCCTCGCAACTGACCACCTCCTGATCCCGGGTGAGCGCCCGCAGCGTGGTGGGAATTAACACCTTGACCGCCATAAGCCAATGCTTCGTCCAAGACCAACATTAGAAGACTAGGGTAGCAGCACCCCGTCAATGCCGTGAATCACCCCGTTCGAGACGGGAATATCCGCCAGGTTCACGTTGGCCCCGTTGACCCGGATGCTGCCATCGGATCCCACCTGCACCCGTAGCGGCAACCCTGCCAAGGTGGTCAGAGTGGTCGATTGGCCGGGCCGCAGGTCAAAGGAGGTAATCCGCCCCGGCACCACATGATAGGTGAGGATGCGGGTGAGCTGATCCCGGTTGGCCGGCTGCAACAACGTCTCCACGGTGCCCGGCGGCAGTTGCCCAAAGGCCACATCAGAAGGGGCAAAGACCGTAAATGGCCCCGGCCCCGCCAACGCTGTATTCAGCCCCGCCGCCCGCAGAGCCGCCGCCAGCGTCGAGTAGCTGCTGGGCAAAGTTTCCAGCTCAACGGCAATGGTGTTCAGTCCCTGGGGCCGAGCCGTGGGAACCCAAGCAAGAGGGGTCAACACCGCTACCGCCACCGGCAGGCAGCGACGCGCAAAGTAACGGACAGAACGAAAGATAGGCATGGCGCAAAGCTCCTGAGCAGGTGGGCCTGTACCAGGGATCGTAACAGTTCTTCATTAAGTTTCCGTTAAGAGCCCAGGGGGATCCCCCTCGCTTTAAACCGAGGCCTCCTGCCAGTCCAGCCGCTCCAGCGTACGGGCCCGCTCCAGCGCCTGTTCAAAGCTCTCCAGCTTGGGCGAGATCAGCAGCGGATGGCCCACCTGCGCCTGCACCGCCTCCTGGGTCTTCAAGCCGTTGCCGGTAATGTAGGCAACCGTAACCGCCTCGGGATCGAGGTGGCCAGCTTCGGCCAGGTGTTTGAGCACGGCGATGGTGGTGCCGCCGGCCGTCTCAGTGAAGATGCCTTCGGTCTCGGCCAGGAGCTTGATGCCAGCGATAATCTCAGGATCCGTAGCCGTCGCGATCTGGCCGCCGGTCTTGCGGGCAATCTCCAAGGCGTAGATGCCGTCGGCAGGGTTGCCGATGGCAATCGACTTAGCAATGGTGTTGGGCTTAACGGGAGTAACAAAATCCCGTCCTTCGCGAAAGGCCTGGGCAATGGGTGCACAGCCCTGGGCCTGGGCGCCATGGAAGGTAACCGGCTTCTCCGCCACCAGCCCCACCTTCACAAACTCCTGAAAACCTTTGTAAATCTTGGTGTACAGGGATCCGGACGCCAGGGGGATCACCACCTGATCCGGCAGTTGCCACCCCAGTTGCTCCACCACTTCGTAAGCCAGGGTTTTCGAGCCTTCTGCGTAGTAGGGGCGCAGGTTGATGTTGACAAAGCCCCAGCCGTAGCGATCGGCCACCTCGGCGCAGAGGCGATTGACCTGGTCGTAGTTGCCCTCCACCGCCATGACGATGGGGTTGTAGATGAGGGATCCCAGCACCTTACCCGCTTCTAAGTCCGCCGGGATGAAGATGACACAATCCAAGCCGGCGTGGGCGGCAATGGCGGCGGTGGAGTTGGCCAGATTGCCCGTGCTGGCGCAGGAAACGGTGGTAAAGCCCAGCTCCCTGGCGCGGGTTAGGGCCACCGACACCACCCGATCCTTAAAGCTGAGGGTGGGCATGTTAACGGCGTCGTTTTTGAGGTAGAGGTTTTTCAACCCCAACCGCCGGCCCAGCCGCTCCGCTTTCACCAGCGGGGTCATGCCGGTGCCCACATCGATG
>NZ_JANSIY010000065.1:0-14753 GCF_047462295.1 Synechococcus sp. H60.3
AGTCGGGTCAACTCAGCATTGGCTGTGCTGAGTTCACCGTCAAGGCGGGTTTGCTCTGCCCTCAGAGTATTCCGCTGACGGGAAAAGCTGTCTTGGAAATACAAGAAAGCCCCCATGGCCACAGCAGTCACGGCAACCCCCAGGCCAATGGCCAAAGCCCAGCTCTCGGCTCCGGCGGCAGTTGTCGGGGCGGCTACCGCCCCTGTCTGAACGGTGGTGGGAACTTCCGGCCTTTCCTTAAGAAAATTGATTTCCGGTGTGTACATCCAATCGCCTCACTCATTGCTCGCTCATTGTTGGATAGTGCCTTCGAGGGATCCCTGTCGTTACTTGCCGGCTTCCCGCATGGCCAGCCCCAGGGCCACTCCCATCGCCGGGCGCTCCTCCAAGGGCACCTCGATTGCATTCGGTACCAGGATGCTGCCAAAGGGATCCGCCAACTCCACCGCCACGCTCAACAACTGGGATAAGAAGCCATCCATTTGGCCAATGCTGGCTCCTGGCCCGGCCAGCAATACTTTCACCACAGGAAAGCTGCTTTCCGTGCTCGTGAAAAAGTCAATCGAGCGCTTTAGTTCATCGGCCAAATCGGAGACGACACGGGCCACCGCTGCCACACCGGGGTTGCTGGGAACCGGTTGCTCTCCCGTGGCCAAAACATCGGCGGGGTTGATCAAGGGTAACCTTAGAGTTCGCAATAGGTCGCCAGTGCGGCTAACCGGCAAATTCAGGGCCTGGGCTAGCACCTGGCGCATGTGGATGGTGCCGATGTTGACGGTGCGGGTAAATTGCGGGATGCCGTTGACCAAGATGCTGATCTCACTGCTGTCGTAGCCGATGGAGCTAAGCAACACCGCCTCTTGGGGGCCGTACTGGAGGAGCTGGTCACGGATGGTGCGAATGAGGGAGAAACTGGCCAGCTCCACACAGCGGGCCTTCAAGTTGGCCGCTTGCAGCACAGCCAGGTAATTGTCCACCACCTCCTTGGGGATGGCTACCAGTAAGACTTCGATGCGCTCAATGCCATCCTGAGAAAGGTCTAGGCCCAGGGGCTGGTAGTCCACATCCGCCTGATCCCGGGAGTAGGGGATGTAGAGCTCCGCCTCCTGCTCCAAGACCACCCGCCGCAGCTCATCGGCAGGCAGGTCAGCAGGCAGGCGAATGAGACGGACGATCGCCTCTCGCACCGGCACCGCGGTCGCCACCGGCAAGTTGGTGGGCACCTTGTATTCGTTTAGCAAGTTGGCCAGGGTCAGGCCAACCGTGTCTGGATCGAGGATGCGCCCCTCGATCATTGCCCCCTCTGGCATTTCCACGCTGTGGTAGTGAACCAGACGATAGCGACCATTGCCCTGCTTCTTGACTTGGGCAACAGCAAGGCGCTCGGGATTGATATCTACCCCAAGCATGGTTTGAGTTTTAGAGCCACCCAGAAAGCCGAACACGCCGGAAACACTGCCCTCCGCGCCACTGCTAGACGCATACTACCCAATTTGTCTGGGGGTTACCACCGTTTGCAGTTGACTGCCGGCAAAGATTTGTGCTAGCTGGCCCTCCCCTACCAGGGATCCCAACCCGTTCTAAGCAAGCGAGACTCAGGGGTGGGAAAGGCAGAACTTGCGGCTAGGATCGTAGTCTGTATTTACGGACACTGGGCTGACCTTATTGCCCCTTTTTGGAATGCTGAGCACTTGTGAATTCGACCTAGCCATTCCGGCGCCGGGCCGGGTGTACCGGGGCAGCGGCATTCTCAAGGCCGTCCCCCTGACGATCCTGGGATCCCGCGTGTTGGTGATCGGGGGGGAGCGATCGCTGGCTGTGGCTGAACTGCCCCTGAAGCGCAATCTGGAGCGGGATCCCGCCGTTCAGGTTTACTGGAGCACCTATGGCGTCGATTGCACCGAATCGGAGCTGGCTCGTCTCCAGGCTCTGGCCACAGCAGAATCCGTAACCGGCATTTTGGGGGTGGGGGGCGGCAAGGCGTTGGATACGGCCAAGTTGGTGGCCCACCGGTTGGGGATCCCGGTGGTAACAGTGCCCACCTCTGCTGCCACCTGTGCCGCCTGGAGCGCCCTGTCCAACATCTACTCGGAGGCCGGAGCTTTTCAGCGGGATGTGGCCCTGGATCAGGCTCCCGCTGCTTTGATCCTGGACTATGACTTGATTCTGCAAGCACCAGCACGCACTCTGGTGGCCGGGATCGGAGATGCCTTGGCCAAGTGGTACGAGTCTTCTGTGAGCAGCGGCAGTTCAGAAGATGCCCTGGTGATCGGCGCTGTGCAGCAGGCCCGCGTCTTACGGGATTTGCTCTTGCAAAAATCGGTGGCGGCCCTGCGGGAGCCAGGTGGGACTGCTTGGAGGCAGGTGGTGGACGCCTGCATTTGCCTAGCGGGGATTGTCGGCGGCATGGGAGGAGCCAAGTGTCGCACCGTGGCCGCCCATGCTGTCCACAACGGTCTTACTCATCTGGTGGGCCACCGGGCCACCCTGCACGGCGAGAAAGTGGCTTTTGGCATCTTGGCCCAGCTTCGCCTGGAGGAGATCCTGCAGGGAAGCCAGTTGGCGCTGGCCGCCCGCACCCAGCTGCTGGAGTTCTACCGCCAGGTGGGGCTGCCCCTTAACTTGCGGGATCTCCACCTGGATCACCTGGGATCCGCCGAGCTGCTGCACGCAGCCCAAGTGGCCTGCCAGCCAGGCTCAGATATCCACCACCTGCCCTTCCCCGTCAGCCCAGAAGCCCTGCTGGTGGCCCTCACCACCACCGACCTGACCAGCTCCAGTCCCGTTCTGCCGCGGCTCTAGGCTGGCCTAGAGATCTTCCCGCTTTCCAACTTTGCCAGTCCAGGCTGGGGTTTGGGCCTTCTGCAGCCGGGCTTCCCTGTAGGCCCCAGAGGTGGCGCCTGCCAAGACCAAGGCTCCGCCCATCCAAGTCCACCCATCCGGGATCTCGGCAAAGACCCAGAACCCGATCAGGCTAGCCCAGAGGAGGCGGAAAAAATCAAGAGGCAGCAGCATGGTCACCTCGGCCAGCTTGTAAGCTTGGGTGAGGGCCACCTGGCCCAGGCTGCCCAGCAGCCCCATGGTTGCCATCCACAGCCACTGCTCCGGCGAAGGCCAGCTCCAAACCCAAACAGCAGCCAAGAAGGAAAGGGGAGTCTGCAACAGGCCCATGTAGGCGGTAATGGTGAGGCTGGACTCGGTGCGGGCGAGGATCTTGAGCACAATGGTTACCCAGGCAAAGAGGGCTGCCGCCGCCAAAGCTAGTCCTGTCCCTAAGGAGAGCTCCCGAAAGCCCGGCCTTAGCATCACCAAGGCCCCGGCAAACCCCAGGCCCAACCCCAGCCAGCGGGAGGGACGCATCTGTTCGCCCAACACCCAGACCGCCATGAGGCTGGCAAACAAAAGCTGGACAAAGCTCAGCGCCGTTGCTTCCGCCAAAGGCAACAGGCTGGCTGCCCAGAAGGAAAGCAGCATCCCCAAGGTGCTGATTGCCGAGCGCAGGAGGTAGAAGCCCATCTTGGCGGTGCGCAGAGAGTGGATCCCTGCTCGCAAAAGCAGTGGCACCAGGGCAAGTAACCCAAATAGGTTGCGCAAGAACACAATTTCAAAAGGGTGCAGGGCGGGCGTGTTGAGCCGGATGATCGCCCCCAAACAGGCAAAGCAAAAGGTGGCCAGCAGCTTCAGGGCAACCCCTTGCCAGGCTCTCATTTGGCCCCCCTCCGCAAACTGCCCCACTTGCGCGTTCTCAACGTTACAGCTCACACCCAAACGTTTAAGTACAGAGTTTTCAGCCTCGAACTCTCAGCCTAAGCGGACTGTCAGGGATCCGACCGGCGCTCCTGGGCCCTCTCTGCCACCCCCCTGGTCAGCAGGGAAAAAGACGGGGATCCCTGGGAGCTATGGCCATCTCGAATAGCCATGAACAACAGTTGTCCCCTCGCTCTGTAGCTCCCCTCTCCCTTTGGGAGAGGGGATGGGGGTGAGGGAAGAGATCGGCTGGAAGTCCTACGTCTTCTTCAGATTTAGAATCTCCTGCAGGTAGCCGATGACTGTTTCTGGCCGGAGGTGGGCCATGCAGGGGTGGCCCTCCACCAGGCAGGCTTCGTTTTTGAACTTGTTTTCCACGCAGACCCGGCATTTATAGGAAGTTTGGGTAACGTAAACGTGGGGCAGGCGAGGTGCCCACAGCCGCACTGGGCTAGCTCCATCGCCATCGGCATCGTTGCCAAACAGAGCAATGGTGGGGCAGCCCACAGCCGCTGCAATGTGCATCGGCCCCGCGTCCACGGAGATACAGACCCGCGCCCGCTTCAGGGCCCCGGCCAATTCGATCAAGCTGGTTTTGCCCCGCAGGTCAATCATCCCTGTTTCAGCCACCAGTTGCTCTTCACCGTCACCGTGGTAGAGGGATCGCTGCAGCTCGGGGGCACTGCCAATTAGCCCCACCTGCAGGCCCTGGCCCTGGCACCACTGGATCACTTGGCGCCAGTACTCGAGTGGCCACATCTTGGCACGGCGGGTGGTGGTGATGTGCACCAGAACTTCCGGCACGGGAAAGTCGGGATCCCGGCTGGGCAGCTCTAGGCGGAAAAAATCTGTTTCCACATAAGCCAGGCGGCAGAAGATCTCGGCAATGTAGTTGCTGGTGAGGATGTCTTTGTAGCGCTGCAAAAACTCCAGGCTGTTCCAGTCGTCGTCCTGGAGCATGCGCTGCACCGGGTCGGGGCCGGGATCCAGCTTGCGGCGAAAATCCAAGGTCAGGCCGGCGCCGGCAATGTACTGGGGGCGCAAGGCCGTCACCGCCACCAGGTTGAGCTCGCTGAACTCGTCGCAATTGATGGCCAGATCATAAGGCCCGGCCTGGGCCACACGATCCCGCACTGCTGCTGTTAGGGCCTCGAGGTAATCGGGGCGGCGGCTGTAGAGGGGGAAGCTGAAGTCGATGTAGGGGCAGTGGAGCTCAAAGTCGCGGGTAATCTCGCTGCCAAAAAAATCCAGCACACAGCCGGGGTATTTTTCCTTGAGGCCCCGCAGGAGGGGGATGGTGACCACAAAGTTGCCCACCTTGCTGGAAGAAAATACCGCTAGATGGGGTCGTTCCCGCAGGGGTTGGTTGGCAAACCGTTGCATAGGGTTGGGATCCCCAGAAAAAGCTGTTTGCATCCGCAGGGCGGAGCACTTTTGTTAAGCTACCATCCCCTCCCCAGGGCTACTCAAGGCCGGCTGGCCTGGCTGCCATCCCAGATGACTACCACGGCAAAGCGATCCAGAAAGCCATCGCTGGCGTTCATCTGGCGCAGGTTGAAGGCGTCTTCGGCGGAGATCACCAGGTCGTAGCCTAGGGTGCGCATGGCGCGGATGCGGTGGGGCCGTTCCCCAATGCGGTTGACCAGCGAGCGGGCCTGCTCTTCTGAGGTGGTATAGGCGGCAGTGCCCTCGCTGCCCACAAAGGCAGCATTGAGATCCTGGCCAAGGTTGAGGGGCGGGTAAACTGGGTTGCCGTCGGGATCCAAAAGGCGCATCGATTGGCTAGGGAGAAAATCCAGGCCGCGGGCATCCACGATCAGCCCTGTTACCTGCGGGGTTTGCCGCTGGGATCCTGCTTCGAGGCCAGCTCCCCCCCCTGGCCCCTGGCCTGTGCCCACCCCCGAGCCAGGGCTGGAGCCGCGCCCCCCGCTCTGGCCGCTGCCGGGCCCGCTCCCTTCTCCCTGGCCAGAACCCGAGCCACCGCCCCCGCTGCCGAACTGGCGCAACAAGTCCAAATCGAAAATCGGCCCTTCCAAGCTTGGGTTCTCGCTAGAAACCGCTGACTCTACTTCTACCTGGTCGGGAGTAACCAGGCGCCAGGGCGTTTCTGCTGGAAGCGGTTGTCCCTCGACGGCTGGGGCAGGAGATCCCCCTTGCAGGCGGTAAAGGGGAGGAAACAGCGTTTGCGCCTCGACAGCTTCCCCCGGCCAGACCAGGATCCCCAGCGCTGCCAAGATCGCTCGGATCCCTGCGCCTTGAGTTCTATCTTTCCACCACCTCATGCCCCCACCTCACGGCCTGAAAACCTGTGGTTTGCTCTGCAGCCGCCCACCCTTCCCCCATGCTACCCAGGCAGGACCGGTTCGGCAGGGGATCCCGCGCAGTCCTCCCTTTGGCTTTTTCTCCCCTGCGGAGGGATCCCTGGCTCAAGATGGCTGGGAAAGCCAGGCGTTGATCCCCAGCGATCCCCAAGCTCTTGACCGCCAGGCAAAAATACGCAAACATGTGTTCATCATTCTTTGCGATCCCCGTTGATCCCGACCTGGAGTCATCAGGGGTTGGAAAGCACAAAGCAGGCCGTCACGCCAGTAGGTTCAAGGCTGTACTGAGCCACAAGCTGGGATCGGCCTTTGGGTTAGAAGCTGGAGCATTGCACAAAGCCTGAGTTGTCGAAGACAGGAGACCCTGACCATGCCACCAGAGCGGATCCCGTTGGAAGAAATGACCATCCGGCAGTTGCGGGAAGAAGCTGCCCGCTATCAAATCCCCAAGTACAGCCGCATGACCAAAGAGCAGCTTATCGAGGCCATTCGGGAAGCCCAAGCCAAAACTGGCCGCCCCATCGATGCGATGCCGGAGCCCAGCGGGCAAGAGTCGGTTACCGGGACGAAGTATGTCGGCCAAGTAGCTAGCAAGCCGGATCTGGCCGATGTAGACAAGGGGCTGGGGGATCTGCCCGGGGGCTATGGCGAAAGCCGCATTGTCCTGCTGCCGCGGGATCCCCAGTGGGCCTACGCCTACTGGGATGTCCCCAACGAAGCCAAGGAAAGCAAGCGCCGCGAGGGCGGCCAGCAGTTGGCGCTGCGTCTGTACGATGTGACAGATATTGATTTCGACCGCCAGCCGGCCCACAGCATGCAGGAGTACCCCTGCGACGAGTTGGCGCGGGAGTGGTACCTGCCGATCCCGGTGAGCGACCGCTCCTATTTGGTGGAGATCGGCTACCGGACGGCGGATGGCCGCTGGCTAATGTTGGCCCGCTCAGCAGCAGTGATGGTGCCGCCGGTCTTCCCCTCCGACTGGTTTGAAGAGCACTTCCTGACGGTGCCCTTTGAGATGCCCCTCCAGGGCCGCACCCTCTACCAGCTCACCGAGCCCTACAAGCGCAGCGCCGCCGGCATGGGCGTGGTGGCCTACAAAGGCGACGAGCCGCAGCGGGAGGCGACGGCGGATCCCTTCCTGGACATGGTGGGCGGCTTTGAGGCAATGCGGGTGGCGGGATCCCTGTTTGGCAGCCACCAAATGGGCAGCCGTCAACTGGTGCCGGAGCAGGCCATCAGCTCGTTCATTATCCCGTCAGGCGTGGGCATGATGGGGATGGCCATGGCCGAAGTGCCTGCTGCCCCTTGGATGGCTTCTGGATCGGGCCTGGGGCTGTTCTCCGGCGCTTCCGAAGTCCTGCCGCGGCGCTCCCGCAAGTTCTGGCTGGTGGCTGATGCCGAGCTGATCGTCTACGGGGCCACGGAGCCGGATGCCACCGTCACCATCGCTGGGCGCAAGATCCAGCTCAACCCCGATGGCACCTTCCGTTTCCACATGGCTTTCCCCGATGGCAACATCGACTTCCCCATCTTTGCCGTGGCTGCCGATGGCGAGCAAAACCGGGAGATCCACATGACCTTCGACCGCCGCACCCTCTCCCGCCGCACCAACACCAAGGAGGAGGCTATCGAAGAACTGTTGCCTTAAAGGGCTCGCTCTTGCTTGCTCACCCCCCAGCTCTAGGGGGGGCTTTTTACCGGGAAGTGATGCGCGAAGGCCCCTGGCTAAAGCTAGGGGGATGAAGCGCTGTCTTTGCTTATCCGCTCAAGCGAGTGATGTTTCATGCTAGCAGGAAAGCCAAGCTACTCAACCGAACACCAGAGCAGTACCAAGCTCTGAATGAGGCCATTCGTATCCATTGAGTATGAGTACAAGCAGTCGGGGTGGAAACTTTCACCTGACGGGATGGCCATCACCTTCACCGGCGGCAACCAGGCAGGTACCTTTGCTTTGTACTGCAACGGCAAAGCCAGCCAGCTTATCCTCGGCACCAACGCAGCACTCAACATTTTGCACCGGGCCCTGAAGATGTTGGGAATTGAGTGGAACAGCGCCCAAGGGCATTGGGGAACTGCCTTGCAAGAGGGAACGCTTGGGGAGATGAGCACCGCTGCTGGGGAAGGGCAACCCAACTCAGCAAGTGCTGTCGTGGAACCCGGAACAAGAATCCCCGCCCTTTGGGGCTGGGGAGTATGTCAACGGTCGCTCCAAGGATCCCTGCCGGCAACTGGAGGCTTGCCGGCTTCTAGGAGAACAGGCTAGACTGGGAAAGCGGCGCGGGGTAGAGCAGCCTGGTAGCTCGTCGGGCTCATAACCCGAAGGTCACTGGTTCAAATCCAGTCCCCGCTATGAGAACTCAACATCTGCAGGCATTGGGAGAGCTTCTCTAAGTTGTCTTGAGCCGAAGCCAGGAAGACGGCGCATGGATCCGCGGGAAATCGAGGCGTTGATACAGGCTGCCCTGCCCGGCGCGAAGGTGCAGGTAGAAGATACAGTTGGCGACGGCAACCATTTTCAGGCCGTCGTCGTGGCTGAGCAATTCCAAGGCCTCCCCCTCATCAAACAGCACCGGCTGGTGAACGAGGCCTTGAAGCCCTACCTTCAGGATGGCCGTCTCCACGCCCTAGCCCTCCGTACCTTTACCCCTACCCAGTGGCAGCAGCTTCAGGGAGCAGATCCCGGCTCAGCTCCCCAGTCATCCCCCTTCCCTCCTTCTTGAGCTACTAGCCAAAGCTGATACGGAGCAGGGAAAAATCATCTTCAAGATCCGCCCTGCCGCGGAAAGATTGGATGTGTTGCAGAACGCGATCGAGGCCAATGCAGGCATGGGCGCCTAGGAACGACTTCCAGTTCTCCATTCCCCAGATCCCTTCCGAGGTGGACACTTCGTAAACCCCGTCGCTGAACACGTACAGACAACTGTTGGCCGGGATCCGCACTTCGTCCCTAGCAAAGTCCTGATCGGGCAAAATGCCAATGGGCAAATTGGGTGTTTTCAGCTCTAGGGGGATGGGATCTGATTGAGCAACCAACAGAGCGGGGGGGTGGCCAGCGCTGGCAAAAGAAAGCAAGCGAGATCGCGGCCGGTAAACCCCATACCAGAGGGTGAAGTACATGTCATGGTGGGATCCCATTTGGAAGGATTGGTTGAGGGCGCGCAACACCGCATCCGGCTGCCGCAGGTCGGTGTCGGGCAGGCTCTGGGAACGCAGCTGGTTCATCACCGACACGGACAAGAGGGCGGATCCCACCCCGTGCCCTGACACATCCAGAAGGTAAATAGCTAGGTGATCCTCGTCCAGCCAGTGGTAGTTAAACGAATCGCCCCCCAACTCCTGGGAGGGCAAAAAGCACCACTCAATCGCTATTTGGTGAGGTGAGAAGTCGGCCGGCTTGGGCAAAAGAGAACGCACATAGCTGGCCGCCTCGGCCAGTTCTGCCCGCAACCTGGCGGTTTGCTGTTGCAGGTCATAGCTGAGCTGGTGCAAGCGCAGCCCAGCCCGCACCCGCGCCCGCAATTCATTGGGATCGATGGGCTTGCTGAGGAACTCGTCTGCCCCGGCATCTAGGCCCTGGATGCGGTCTTCGACTTCGGTGCGCGCAGTGAGCAAAATAAAGAAGGTGGTGGAAAACTTGGGATCCGCCTTGATGCGCCGGCAGACTTCCAGCCCATCCATATCCGGCATCATCCAGTCACAGATAATCAGCCCCGGGGTTAGGAGATGAGCTTTCTCCAGCCCTTCCAAGCCACCGCTGGCCATCTCGACGGTGTAGCCCTGCCGCTCCAGGGATCGCTTCAACACCAGCCGAATGGTGGGATCGTCGTCCACAATCAAAATGGCCGTCATGCACCCTAATCCTGAATCAACCCGAATTCAGAACGCATCAAACCGCAACTCCCGGGTAGACATACCGGTAGGCAGACTTTCTATCGTAGCTTAGGGGTTGGGCAGAAAAACCGGCTCGGCAAGAGGGGGGAAAGACTCAGCAACCTCGTCCACCAGAGCTAAAGTTGCGTATCGATCGGTGGAGCCCCAAAACCGTGGTTGCACGCTACCCAAAAGCTGACCGTTCCCAGATACTGGTACCAATAGATAACAGCGCGAGGTTTTTGGGCAGACTCTGCTTTAGAGACTTCCGTTGGACATAGAGACACAGATCACATCTTACCCATCCTTTGCCGGTCTAGAGTGACCTTCGAGGTTAAACGCCCTTTGCTGCATGAGTGCATCCCCCCTACCTTTATCTCCTCCGTCCGTTCGGGATTCGCAGGCGGCTTCACCCACGGCACCCCGCCAAGCTCCCAGGGGAGAAATCCGGCTGGAGGACTTGGATGAGAAGCAATTGCTGGGCAGCCTCTCCTCAGTGGTGCTTAACCCCGCTTCCTGGAGCTGCTTCAGCCTTAGCGAAACCAGCCGCCTGCTGCGACCTTTGCAAATTTCCCCCGACCTGACAGGAACCCCCGTCCTCTCTCCCAGCGCCACGGCCGAGATTGTGTACAAGTTTCTGAGGAGCGACGGTCGGATTGGAACCATGAAGGGGCTGATCTCGATCGAGGACTTTCGCAGCGAGCGGCTGCATTCTATTTACGAGGAGCTGCGTATCGAAGAAATTATACCGGTTTTTAACGAAGCGGTCGTTGTGCAGATCATCGATCAGTTGAAGCCGATTTTTGCCCGCGACCTGGACGAGCTGCTTTGGCAAGAAAGCTTTTACTTTACCCCTCAAGATCTGCGCCAGCCGGAGTTTTTGCTGCGTGGCCTGCGGCCTGAGGCGATCCCGCGCCGCTTTCGACCGCATCTGCAAAGGGTGTACTCCCAGATCAAGGAGGTGTGTCGCAGCCTGCCCAACATCGCCTTCCAACTGTGTCTGCGGGCCTACTTGGAGTACAACGACGTCAAAAACCGACATCTCCTCGCCTTGCTGCTCAGCAAGTATTTTTACACGCTCTATCGCATCGGTGGACTGGACGGTTGGGAAAGTCGGGATCCGGTGGAGGTGGGATCCCTGGGCTCCTCCGATCGGCGAGCTCGCTTGCAGGCTCTTTCTCACCTCTTAACCCTGGATAACGACAGCGACGAACCGCTGGCAAGCCTCGGTGGTCCAGGGCCGGGCGGCAGTTATTTCAGCGGAGAGGGGGAGCTTGCTGCTACCGAGGTGCCGAGCGCAGAAGCGATCGAAAAGCTGCGGCAAGATGTGGAGGCAGCGCGCAGCCAGGCCGCCGAGGCCCAGCAACTGGTAGCCCAATACCAAGAAGAGAAAAAACAAGAGCTCCTCAACCGCCTGCAGGATCCAAATAAGTTTCTCCTTTTCAGCCTCCACCAATTTTTCGACACTCTCTTGATCTCCCTCCCTGCGGAGGTGAAAAGCGAGTACGGGGCAGCTTGGGTGCCGCGCACCTCCTACTTGGACGAGAAAGAGCGGGACAAGCTAACCGAGCATTTGCACCGGATCACCAGCGAGGCCTATTTGCTTAGCATCCCCTTTGCCGAGGCAACAATCATCGGCTATTGGCGAGTTTTGGCCGATTCGTTCTACAACCAGTGGGTTTTAAACCAGTACAAGCAGTTGCAAAGCTACGGAGTGGATCTGGAGCAGCAGGGCATCCAAATCCTGGAGCGAGAACAATTTTTGCATGAAGTGCAACTGCGCTTTGCTGCCCGCCACCGCGAGATTGTAACTCAAAATGTGGAGAAGATCAGCCAAATTGTGGTGGATAGCCTAGCCAAGCGGGTGGCCCTCAACACCAGTCAGCAAAGCTTCCAGGCGATGCGGGCCAAATTGACCACCGTTTTGGATATGGACATCTCCCGCAAGGACATGGGAGAAGTCAAGCGGCTGATTGACTACTTCACGGATGTGTTTTTGGGCAAGCAGGAGGAGCTGCGTTCTCCCTACCCAGTGGGGACCATCTTGCAAGTAAGGGCGGCCATCGAGGCCCGTCCCCCCGACAGTCGCACCCGCATTGGCCTGGAAATCCTAAACCAGATCTACCGCGAGTACATGCCTATGCTGCAGCAAGAGTAGGGGCAGGGATCCCAGGGGCTGGCAAGTTTTGGGCACAATGGGGACTGGTGTGCTGTCTCGGGTTAGGAGATCGGGAGTTCCCATGCGCTACCGCCAGCTTGGCCACAGCCCTTTGCAGGTCTCGGAAATCTGTCTGGGCACCATGACCTTTGGACAGCAGAATACCTTGGCCGAGGCTTGGGAACAGCTCGATTACGCGGTGGAGCACGGGATTAACTTCATCGACACCGCCGAGATGTACCCGGTGCCGGCGCGGGCGGAAACCCAGGGAGCCACAGAACGCTACATCGGCGAGTGGCTACAACACCAGCCGCGGGAGCGCCTCATCATCGCCACCAAGATCACCGGCCCGGGTCGGCCCTGGCACTGGATCCGCGGCGGGTCTCTCTCGATTAGCCGCGACAACCTCAAACAGGCGGTGGCCGGCAGCCTCAAACGCCTGAAGACCGACTACATCGACCTCTACCAAATCCACTGGCCGGATCGCTATGTGCCCCTGTTTGGGGGGGTGGCTTACGATCCCAGCCAGGAGCGGCCCACGGTTCCCATTGCCGAGCAACTGCAGGGCTTGGCGGAACTGGTGCAGGAGGGCCTGGTGCGCTACATCGGCCTGAGCAACGAAACCCCCTGGGGAGTCTGCGAGTTTTGCCACCTGGCTGAGCAGTTGGGCCTGCCCAAGGTGGTCTCGATTCAAAACGCCTATAGCCTCCTCAACCGCACGTTTGAGATGGGCCTGGCAGAGGTCTGCCGCCATGAGCAGGTGGGGCTGCTGGCCTACAGCCCCCTGGCCTTTGGGCTGCTGACGGGCAAATACCTGGGGGGCGCCAAGCCGCCGGGATCCCGTTTGACCCTGTTTGAAAGCTTTGGCCAGCGCTACCGCAAGCCGAACGTAGAAGAGGCGGTAGCTGCCTACGTACGCATTGCCCGCCAGCACGGCCTGACTCCTGCCCAGTTGGCTTTGGCCTTTGTGCGCAGCCGCTGGTTTGTCACCAGCACCATCATTGGGGCCACCAACCTGGCTCAGCTCAAGGAAAACCTCAGTTGCCTGGAGGTGGAGCTGTCGCCTGAGCTCGTGGCGGAGATCGAAGCGGTGCACCAGCGCTACCCCAATCCTGCACCCTGAGCAGGCGACAAAACAGCCCGCCAAGGAGAACTTTTTGAGAACTTTCCTCGTCTGGGGCTATGGCTTGGATAACTAGGTCCGAGCTGGCCCCTCTTGAACTCACAAACCTCCCAGGGGCTCTCCTAGCAGATCGTGAGGTGTGAACAAACAATGCGCAACCTTTTCCTTTGGCAGGGTTGGAAGACGGTAGCTCTGGTGGTAGGCTGCAGCAGCTTGGTTTGGATGGGGGATCCCGCTTGGGCGCAACTTTCTGACATCAGCACCTACTGGGGCGCCCAGTACATCGCCGGCTTGAACGAGCGGCAGATCATCGGCGGCTTCCCAGACGGCACCTTTCGCCCCAATGAGTCGATTACCCGCGCCCAGTTTGCTGTCATCGTTACCAAAGCTTTTGGGCTGGATACCAACGTTCCCGTACGCTCCTTTGCCGATCCCATTCCCAGTTGGGCAGCTCCCTCTATTGGCGCGGCGGCAGCAGCAGGGTATGTTTCCGGCTTTCCCGACGGCACGTTCCGTCCCAACGAGGTCCTCACCCGTGCCCAGGCCATCACCGTCTTGACCCGCGCTGCCACCAACGGCAAGCTCCTCGAGGATCCAAGCCAAATTGACGCCATCCTGGCCGGGTTCAGCGATGCCAATTTGGTTCCCAACTTTGCCCGCGCCCCCATCGCGACAGCACTTCAAGAAGGGCTGTTGGTGCTCTACCCTGATCCCACCCGCTTGAATGCCCAGGCGGTGGCCACGCGGGGGGAAGTGGCGGCTCTTACCTACCAAGCGCTGGCCAAGGTAGGTCGGGTGCCCAGCCTAGACCCACCGGTGGGAGCTGCCATTCCCAGACCAGGGATCCCCACCGAACTCCTCGCCCAGGTTACCCCCACCCCTGAGCCCCTGGCTATGCCGGACATCCCCGTGGAGCCGCTGGTGGAAACGCTGCCTGCCGCGCCGGAAGTGAGAACTTTCTTGGCCCGCGAGGAGCTGGGATCCGTCAAACCGGGGGACACCCTGACGGTGTATTTGCTGGGATCCCCGGGGGCGCAGGGGTCTTTTTCCATCCCCGGTATCGCCTACAACCTGCCGTTGCAGGAAACCCGCCCTGGCCAATACGAGGGCAGCTACACCTTCCGCAGCCAAGACCGGGCCTCGGAAGCGCCGGTGTTCGCCCGTCTGGAGCGGGATGGGCTGGTGACCCTGGTGCAATTGCCGGACAAAACCATCAGCATTGGGCAGGTGACCGACACCACCTTCCCCACCATCAGCGACCTGGCCCCGCCCAACGGAGCGGTGACCGACAACCCGCGCCCCGCCATCTCCGCCCGCTTTCAAGATGACCAGGGGATCGACCTCAATAGCTTTACCCTGCTGGTGAACAATGTAGATGTCACTGCCCAAGCCCAGCTCAGCCGCACCGGCTTTACCTATACCCCCGCCGAGCCGCTGCCCAGCGATCGACCAACCTTGATTGCCGTTCAAATTGCCGATACTAGCGGCAACACTGCCATCCAGCAGTGGTCTTTCCAGGTGCGGGCCGCCCAGC
>NZ_JANSIY010000066.1:0-12802 GCF_047462295.1 Synechococcus sp. H60.3
GGGGCCGCGCCTAACCGGGAGGGCCTGGTGCTGCTGGATCTGGAAATAGAGGCGGGGAGAATTGCCCGCATCCAAGCAGCCAATGGGATCCCACCTCAGGGGATCGCGAGCGTAGATCTGAGGCGGGGCCAGGTGTGGCCCTGTTTTGTCGATATCCACACCCACCTGGACAAGGGGCACGTGTGGCCGCGCACCCCCAACCCCGACGGCACGTTTGCCGGGGCAATCCGGGCTGAGCAGGAAGACTGGGCCAAAATGGAGCGGGCCTACGCCGGCAGGCACGAAAAACTTTGGCAGGATATCTACCGCCGCTGCGACTTTGGCCTGCGCTGCAGCTATGCCCATGGATCCCAGGCGGTGCGCACCCACCTGGTCTGCAACGGCCCCCACGCCCAGGTGAGTTGGGAGGTGTTTGCCCAGTTGCGGCGAGAGTGGGCGGGCAGACTGGAGCTGCAGGCAGTGACGTTGACCCATTTGGACTTCTTTCTCACGCCGGCAGGGGAGAAGCTGGCGGACAAGGTGGCAGAGCTGGGCGGGATCCTAGGTGGGGTAGCGGCGATGGGGCCGGAGCTGGATGAGCAGTTGGAGCGGGTGTTTGCCCTGGCCCAGGAGCGGGGGCTGGATCTCGACTTCCACACCGACGAGATGGAGGATCCGGGATCCCTCACGTTGAGACACGTGGCAGCAGCAACCTTGCGCCATGAGTTTTCCGGCCAGGTGGTGTGCGGCCATTGCTGCAGTTTGGCGGTGCAGCCACCGCAGGTGGCCCACCAGACCATGGCCCTGGTCAAAGAGGCGGGGATCGCCGTGGTCAGCCTGCCCATGTGTAACCTCTATTTACAAGACCGCCGCCCCGGCCACACGCCCCGCTGGCGGGGGGTAACGCTGCTCCATGAGCTGAAGGCTTTGGGCGTGCCGGTGATGATAGCCAGTGACAACTGCCGGGATCCTTTCCACGGCTTCGGGGATCACGACGGCCTAGAAGTGTTTCGGGAGGCCACCCGCATCCTGCACCTGGACACCCCCTACGGGGATTGGCCGCAGGCCATCACTGCCACCCCGGCCCGTAGGATGGGCTTGGTAGAGGCCGGACAAATTGGGGTGGGCCTGCCGGCAGACTTGGTGCTGTTCAAGGGCCGGGGGTTTGACGAGCTCCTTTCCCGACCTCAGCACGATCGGGTGGTACTGCGCCAAGGCCAGCCCATCGACACGGCGCTGCCGGACTACGCAGAGCTGGACGACCTGATGGAGGGGGTGGGGCGGGCTTAGCCAGCAGGGTTGGAGAGCCAGGCTTTAATCTGGGCGGCAATGCGCTGAGCAGCGCCAGGGGATCCCATACGCCGCTGCCCGTGGGCCCGCAGTTGGGCGGCGTAAGCGGGATCGCTGGCCAGGCGGTCTAGAATTTGGCAGAGCACGGCAGGGGCCTGCTGGGGTGAAGTGAGGTGGACGGCGGATCCCAGGAGACGGGTTTGAGCTTCGGCAAAGCGGGGGGTAAATTGCGGCCCCTCCCCCGGCAGGGTGACCACCGGCTTCCCCAAGCCCACACATTGTTCGGTGGCCGTCCCCGCCATGGCCAGCACTGCCGTGGCCCGGTGGG
This sequence comes from Synechococcus sp. H60.3, assembly GCF_047462295.1. Classification (NCBI taxonomy): domain Bacteria; kingdom Bacillati; phylum Cyanobacteriota; class Cyanophyceae; order Synechococcales; family Synechococcaceae; genus Synechococcus; species Synechococcus sp. H60.3. The sequence goes on from NZ_JANSIY010000066.1 coordinate 1,598, forward strand.
CACAGGTGCCGAAATCTCCCCACACCAGGAGCAGGTCGCGGCGCCAAGAGGGGATCTTCTCCTGAAGAGGTGCCCGCTCCAGGTTGGGGCTGAGGGCGGCGTAAACTTGGATTTCCGGCGGCAGCTGCTCGACCACCTGCATCATCAAGGCCCAGTTGCGGTAGGCCTCTGGCGGGCGGGATCCCGGCAGCAGCAGCACCGCAGGCCGGTCGGGATCCAAAGGCAATTCTCCCCGCGGCTCCAAGTCATCCATCATCGGGTTGCCCAGGTAGAAAGCCCGGAGGCCCCGCTTTTGCAGAGCGGTGGCCGTCAGCTCATCTCGCAAGAAGGAGCCGCGACAGCGCCTACGGGCCATGAGCCAGCGCTCCCAGGGCAGATAATCGGAAACCGGCTGTCTCAGCCAAGCGCGTCGGTAGGGCCCTTGTTCGTCCCGCCAATAATAGTCCGACTTGGCTGTGCCCACAAAGACGTAGGGGCTGCCGCTCCACCAGGCCATTAACAAAGGCACAATGTCCCCCACCGCCAGCACCAGCTCCACTTGAGCCGCCGCCTGGCGAACCAAAGCCAATTGCCGCCCGGTCAGGCCCAGCAAGCCAGCACGCAGATCCCGCCACAACTGCCGCCAATCTTGATAGATAAATCCCCCCGAAGGCATCACCTGGGTCAGGGGCAGCAGCGGGATGCCGCGGCGGCAATAGGCGGTGCCTTCCCCCACAATCGGCAGGGCTTGCACCGAGATCCCCAGGCCAGTCAGGGCCAGGGCGATGCGACTACCTACCTCATCTTCCCCGTGGCCATTGCTCAGGCACAGCACCCGCGACAAATTCTGTGGATTCATTGGCTAGAGGATGGGGGTTCAACTCTGAAGTGTTGCCGCCTCTATTCGAGCTAAACGAGCAGAACTTCGTAGCCTACCCAAAATCTCCCCTTAAAATAGAGCCAACCTGCGAGGGGAAGCCAGGGTGATGATCCGCAATGAGCGACAACGAGCTGAGTTTATTGCAGCGGTGGAAGCTTTGCACCTGGAAGGCCCTTACTTCGTCGAGACCCGTCTTACCCGTCAGCGAGGGCATTTTTGGCGGGCGGTGAAGGATGTGGCCGCCGGCCAGCCCTGGTGGGAGATCCGCTACTTTCCTGCCTGCGAGTGCTACGCTTGGGCCTACCTGCCGGAAGGGATCGGCCCCCGCGAGTTTGCCTGGGGACACACGCCGCAGCAGGCTTTCCTCAACGCCCTTTGGCACCAGCCTGCTTCCTTTGCGGACAAAGGCTAGGGCAGGTGCCAGAAAAACCGTTTCAACTTACAGTAAAAAAAAAGATTAAAACTCCCACACGCAGGGGACATGAAACCGCAGGCCGTCGCCCGTATCCTGGATGCCAACCTCGACCGAGCTCGTGAGGGATTACGGGTGCTGGAGGAGTGGTTTCGCTTTGGCCTAGAAAACGGCGAGCTGGCTGGCGAATGCAAGGCCATGCGCCAGGCCCTAGCTCGTTGGCACAGCGACCCGCTGCGGTTGGCCCGCGACACCGCTGCCGACCCGGGCACCCAGATCTCCCATCCCCAGGAAGAGGAGCGGCGGGATCTTGGCCACGTGTTGCAGGCCAATTGCAGCCGTGTGCAAGAAGCCCTACGGGTGCTGGAAGAATACGGTAAGCTGGCCGAATCTCACCACTGGTTGGCCCCAGGGCTGGCCAAGCTGGCCAAAGAGATGCGCTACCGCCTCTACGTTCTAGAAAGCGAGCTGCTGGAGGGATCCCTGCGCCAACGGCTGTTGGCGGCTCATCTCTACCTGGTCACTAGCCCGGTGCCCCACTGGCTGGAGGTGGTGGAAAAGTCCCTGCGCGGGGGGGTGACACTGGTGCAGTACCGCCGCAAGAACCTCCCCGATAGGGAGATGCTCTGGGATCTCAAACAGCTGCGGCAGCTGTGCGACCGCTACCAGGCGTTGATGATCGTCAACGACCGGGTGGACTTGGCTTTGGTCAGCCAGGCGGACGGCGTGCACCTAGGCCAGACAGATCTGCCGGTTGCCCAAGCCCGGCAGCTGCTGGGATCCCAGCGCCTAATTGGCCTCTCCACCACCAACGCTGAGGAGCTGGCCCAAGCCCTCAGTAGCGGCGTGGACTACATCGGCGTCGGCCCTGTCTATGCCACTCCCACCAAAGCGGAAAAACCCCCTGCCGGCTTGGAGTACGTGCGCCTAGCTGCTGAGAAGGCCCATCTGCCCTGGTTTGCCATCGGCGGCATCGATCTCCACAACCTGGCCGAGGTGCGCCAGGCAGGCGCCAGCCGCGTAGCCGTGGTGCGGGCCCTGATGGAGGCGGCGGATCCCACCCAGACTGCCCGCGCCATGCTGGCGGAGCTGCAAGGGATCCCTGCTCTATCCTGGTAAGGAGAACCCCACTGTTTTCTCATCGATGGCAGAAGCCGCAAAAGATCTCAAAGAGCTCCCCGATCGCAATCGGCAAGGCAGCGGGGATCCCGGCTTGAGCGGGATTGCCACCGAAGTGCAAGGGGAACTGATGCGGGAGCTGGATCTGATGATCCGGGCCCGCTACCCCCTGATCTACCTGGTTTCCCCCGAAGAGGAGCCGGCGGACGCCGTGCTCGTGCAAGTAGCCAAGAGAACCGATCCGCCGCGGCGGCTGCTGTTTTGGGATTTGGTGCGGGGCTGGCAGGATACTGGCGAAGACCGTGGCTCCATCATGGCCGCCCTAGGGCGGGTGTGGCGCTCGGCTCCCCAGGAAGACACCCTGTTTGTGCTGCGGGATCTGCACTTTGTGCTGCGCAACGCCAGCAGCGACAAAAATGCCCCCATCCTGCGGGAGCTGAAGAACCTCAGCCGCGAGCTCAAGCGCACCCGCAAGACGCTGATCCTGCTCAGCCACACCCTGGAAGTGCCCAGCGACTTAGCCGAGGAGATCACTGTTGTCGACATTCCCCTGCCCAACAGCGAGGAGATCAACCGCCTCATCCAGCTCTACGTGGCCCCGGAAAAACTCAAGCTCAGCCCTCTAGGTCGCGAGCAACTGGTCAAGGCCTGTCAGGGGCTGAGCCGCGAGCGCATCCGCCGCGTCTTGGCCCGCGCCTTGGCCGCTAAGCAGGAGGTGAACGAGGCCGATATTGACCTGGTGTTGGAGGAGAAAAAGCAGGCCATCCGCCAGACCGGCATCCTGGAGTTTTTCACCGCCCGCGAGACCCTAAAAAGCGTGGGCGGGCTGGACAACCTCAAAGCTTGGGTGCGGGTGCGCCAGGAAGCCTTTACCGAAGAGGCGCGGCGCTACGGCCTGCCCAACCCCAAGGGGGTGCTGCTGGTGGGGATCCAGGGCACCGGCAAGTCTCTCTCGGCCAAGACCATCGCCAATGAGTGGCGTCTGCCCCTGCTGAGATTGGATGCCGGGCGCCTATTTGCCGGCATTGTTGGCGAATCGGAAAGCCGCGTGCGGCAGATGATCCAACTGGCGGAGGCCATGGCCCCCTGTGTGCTCTGGATTGACGAAATTGACAAGGCCTTTGGCAACATCACCAGCGGCGCCGACGGGGATTCGGGCACCAGCCGCCGGGTGTTTGGCAGCCTGATTACCTGGATGCAGGAGAAAACCAGCCCGGTCTTCATCGTGGCCACAGCCAATAACGTGCCTTTGCTGCCGCCGGAGCTGTTGCGCAAGGGCCGCTTTGACGAGATCTTCTTCCTCAACCTGCCCACCGAAGCCGAGCGCAAGGAGATCTTCCGGGTACACCTGCAGCGGTTGCGCCCCAGCCGCCTGCGGGAGTTTGACCTGGATGCCTTGGCAGCGGCTGCCCAGAACTTCAGTGGCGCTGAGATTGAGCAGGCCATTGTAGATGCTATGTACAACGCCTTTGGGGGCAGCGGCAGCGGCGCTCGGCGAGACTTTACCCAGGAAGACATCCTGCAGGCCATCCGCGAAACTGTGCCCCTGGCCTCCATTGCCCGCGACCAGATCGAAAGTCTCAAGTGCTGGGCTGCCCAAGCAGGCGCTAGAACTGCCTCCCAGGATGCCCAGGTGCTGCAGGAGATGAAGCAATGTTTTGCGGCTTCGTAGAGGGAATCCCCAAATCTTCTCGGCTCGAAGGAAGCAAGCGTTAACACTCCTGCCAACTCGCAGTCCACAAACCGACGCGTAAAGGCGTTGTCAAACCGCCCCTCCCCCGTTCCTTGAGGCAAAGCCCCAAGGTTCTGCTTACTTTCTTCAGCAGGTTGGGCCGGAACCCCCTCTTTCTCGCGTAAGACCCACGCAGAAGCTGGCCACCGGTCGGGTTTTTCACCGCCACTGGGCAGCTCGTTTGCCTTCAAGAAGCTGGCTTTTGCCCTGTAGCTATGCAAGCTGCATGAGCTTACGGGCTTTTCCGCCCGGCACTCAAGTACAGGGCCACCAAACTATCCCGTTGGGAAACCCACCAGGCTCAGGTTCAAGCCCTGGAGTCGGATTCCCGGCAGGCGGCTCATTTGTAACTGGGACTTGCCACTTTCCCTTCCTGAGCACTACTGACGTCTCTGGGGACGGATGGTTGAGACAACCACCCCCTCAGGGATCCCGTCGTGTCACAATGGGTAAAAATTGGCTTTGTGTCTTGGCGCTGTGCTCAAGCCCCTCTACTACCGCGAGATCCCTTGCCCAGATACCGCTCAAGTGCTGCGCTGGCTGCAGGAGCACCTGCCTCTGCCTACGGGCAGCCAAAAGGTGCTTACCCCCAGCGGTCTGCGCCTAGAGGGATCCGGAGCCAAGCTGGCCGCTTTCCTCTGGTCGGGGCTGAACACCACCTATCTCAAGATCTTTCAGTGGTCAGAGCGGCCTTTCCCCCGGCAGAACCGCTGGCTAAAGGAAGTGGAGAGGGCCATCCAAAGCCAATTTCCCCACCGCTACCCGCAGTTGCCAGAGGTCGATCCCAGCCAGGGATCCATCTTTGAGCAACTGGAGCCTTTTTACCCGCAGACGGTAAAGTACTTCCGCCGCATTCCCAACGGCGAGTTCGACCTGCAGCGGGTTTACTGGTGGGAGAAGCGCTGGCGGGAAGAAGTGCAATCCCCCCATCCTCAGCGGCAGCCGGTGCTGTTTCGCCAGCCGGCCCCTGAACCTGCCCCCTTGGAGTGGGACTTGGTGATCGTGGGCGGGGCGTTGGGGGCCATCTACGGCGCAGCCATGGCCCGCCTAGGCTATCGCGTAGCCTTGGTGGAACGGCTCCCCTTTGGCCGCATGAATCGGGAGTGGAACATTTCGCGGCGGGAGCTGCAGACGCTGGTGGAGTTTGGCCTCCTCAGCCCTGAGGAGATGGAGAGCCTCATCCTCAGGGAATACACCGATGGGTTTAACAAGTTTTTTGATGGCAACAGCCCCGTGCGCGCCCCCGTCTTGCACACGCCGACGGTGCTCAACCTGGCCATTGATGCCGAAAAGCTCCTGCAGCTCTGTGGTCAAATCTTGAGATCCAGGGGTGGTGCCATCTACGAGCGCAGCGAGTTTCAGCGGGCCTACATCGAGGAGCAGGGCGTCACAGTGGTGGTTAAGTCCTTAACCACTCAAGAAGCGTTCTCTCTAGGATCCCGCCTGTTGGTGGATGCCATGGGGACGGCCTCCCCCATTGCCCAGCAGCTCTACGGCCGCCGCGCCTTTGACAGCGTCTGCCCAACGGTGGGGGCCACCATTGCAGGGGGGTTTGAGCCGGGGGTTTGGGATCCCCAATTTGGCGACATCCTCGCCAGCCACGGGGACATCAGCCGCGGTCGGCAGCTCATCTGGGAACTATTCCCTGGGCCAGGGGAGGATCTCACCTTCTACCTGTTCCACTACCACCAGGTGCATCCGGAAAACCCGGGATCCCTCTTGGAGTTGTACGAAGACTTTTTTACCATCCTGCCCGAGTACCGCCGCTGCGACCCGGAGCACTTGCAGTGGAAGAAGGCCACCTTTGGCTATATCCCCGGACGCTTCGGCCAGCAGCCAGCTCCCAAAGAGCCCTTCGACCGCGTCCTCTTGATTGGGGATGCGGCAGCCCTGCAATCACCCTTGAGCTTTACGGGGTTTGGATCCCTGGTGCGCAACTGCTCTCGCCTGTGCGATTTGCTGGATACGGCCTTGCGCCACGACCTGCTCAAAGCCTCTGACTTGGCTCAGGTTCGCGCCTACCAGGGCAACTCCGCTGTCACTTGGTTGTTCTCGCGGGGGATGATGGTGCCCACCGGCAAGGTGTTGCCGCCTGAGCGCATCAACGCCATTCTCAACAGCTTTTTCGGCATCCTCACCACCGAGCCGCCCGAGGTGGTGGACGACTTTATCAAAGACCGAGCCGGTTGGCTGGCCTTTAACCGCATGGCCGTCAAAGCCGCTCTGCAGAACCCGCGGCTGCTGCTGTGGATCTGGGAAGCAGTGGGGGCAGAAGGCTTTGCCCGCTGGCTGCCCACCTACTTCAGCTACACTGGCCTGGCTTTGCTCTCAGCTCTGCTGCGGGGCTGGTTCCCCAAGCTGGTGCGGCGCCTGCAACCCTGGCTGGAGTCCCGCTACCCCCGCCTGTGGTTGCGCTGCCTGAGCTGGAGCTACACCCTCACCTATGGGGTAGGCCAGCCGCGCCTGGAGTTTCATCTCCCCGCTCCCAGCTCTCCTGCCGGGCAAAACCTGCAAAACCCAATACCGACCTGGATAGAAGAAAGGGCCTAGGCCGGAGACTTTCATCGCACCAGTTGTTTCTAGGCTTTCGCTCTCTTGGAACCACCGTCTCTCTAATGTCTGTAGGAGAGGTGGGTGCCGACTGTTATGTGGGCAGAATCAACTCGCAAAAAATCTCGATGAGTGCTAGCATTCGCTACCTTGGTTTGCTAGCAGTTTTCTCCCTTATCTGCACAGGATTGTTCACCGGAGCGCTCATCAGGCAAGGCTCCCCGCTTGCGTGCCAAAGCATCCATCCCCAGGTAGTAGCCGGCGGAGAAAGAGTTCTGTCCACCTGCTTTTTAGCCTTGGCAATTGGCCCAAGTTGAGTATAATCAGTGCCTACTATCCACCAACATTCAGGTTCAGGCCGATGAGGGTTGGGAAGGGATCCCAACTTAAGTCGGTCGAGGGGCTTCTAGCCTCTTTTGGCAAGATCTCTATTTTCGCGAGAAAACTCTGTAGGACTGAATCCAATGGTTTATACCTTTGAGATCATCGGCATTGCCCCTGCCCTCGATTTTTTCTGTCAGCAGCAGGAGCTGGCAAAGCGGCCTTGTGGGGTAGAGTACCTGGGCACCCGCCCGTGCACCCTGGATGCGCTGCTGGGATCCCTGGAGGAGGTGCCGGCGCGGCGGGGCTGGGACTGGGATCAGTTGGTCGAAACCGTCATCCGCTTTTGGTGCAGCAACCCTGATTTGGTGAGTTTGTGGCGGTCTCGCTTTCGGGATGCTGGGGAAGATGCCCTGTTGGTCTCGCGGGTGGGGCACATTCAATCCTTACAGCGGGAGTTTGAGTGGCTGCTCAACCAATGAGATCCATAAACCGGGTAGGCTAAGGGCAGGATTGGTTCGTGACTACCCATGAGCGACACCGTTTTTAGCAGGATCATCCGCAGGGAGATCCCGGCCCAGATTGTCTACGAAGATGAGCGGGCCATCGCCTTCAAAGACATCGCCCCTCAAGCCCCTGTCCACATCTTGGTGGTGCCCAAGGAGCCTATCCCCGGCATTGCCCAGGCCAAGCCCGAACACGAAGCGTTGCTAGGGCACCTGCTGCTGACGGCTCAGCGGGTGGCTGCCGAAGCTGGCCTCAGCAAAGGTTATCGCTTGGTCATCAACCAAGGAGAAGATGGCGGTCAAACCGTCTTTCACTTGCACATCCACGTCCTGGGCGGTCGGGCGATGGGCTGGCCGCCAGGCTAGCTCTGGGTTTCCCCCAGCTAGAATGCTGGGAAGGCGGCTGGCGCACGAGGTCTAGGGGCAATGGAGTGGCATGTCACCGATGCGGAAAGCCTGATGATCATCGATCAGGAGGTGGGCAAGCATGAGCTTTCCCCTGCCGAATATGAGGTGGTGCGTCGGGTAATTTACGCTACTGCAGACTTTGAATATCTTCACCTCCTCCGTTTCGCCAACGAGGCGCTGCAGGCGGGGGCGGCGGCTTTGGCGGCGCGCACCACCATTGTGGTGGACGAGCCAATGGTGCAGGTGGGCATTGCACGGGCAGTGCAGAACACCTTCTCCAACCCCATCTACTGCGGCAGCGAAGCTGTTACCCGTCCCCAGAGGGACAAGACCCGCTCTGCTTGGGGCCTGCAAACCCTGGCCCAACGCTATCCTGAGGCCATCTTTATCGTTGGTCAATCCCAGACGGCTCTTTCCACCTTGGTGCAGTTAATCGCCGAGAAAGAGGTGGCCCCTGCCCTGGTAATCGCGACGCCGGCTGGGTTTGTGGATGTGGTGAAAGCCAAGCGGGAGCTGGCCGATTCGATGGTGCCCCACATCCGCACCGAGGGACGTAAGGGCGGCCCTGCCGTGGCGGCGGCGGTCTTGGATGGACTTTTGGACTTGGCTTGGCAGGCCTATGTGCAGGCCAGCAGCCCAGACCCTCCCGGCAAATCGGTTACCAGATAGACGGGAGCGCTCTGCACTTGAATCCAGATCACAGTTTCAGCGGGATCTCGGTCACTCCTCCCTCCGTCCAGCCTTGGCAAGATAAGAGCCATCTTCTCAGCGCCGGAGCAAAGAAGTGGCCTGGGAAGCGGCTAGTCGAACGGGGATCCGGTCATGCGTCAGTTGATCTGGGTTTGGGGAAGCGGCTGGCTTTTGGCGTTGACCTTGGCCGGGGGAGGGTGGGCCCAAACGGATCCCAGTCGAGTGGCGGCTCTTCTGCCCGCTGACCAGCCGGCTCTCCCGGCGCCGCCGGACATCGACCGGAGGGAAGCTCGGCTCAGCCCCTACCAGCGCTGGCAACAGCAGCATGCTGCTGCGGAGGTTCCCTTTTGTAGGTTCGAGGGGATCTTCTACCGCCTCTCTCAGAAGGCGGAACAAAGACCAGAAGAGCTGCCTTTTCCCCTGCAGCCAGCCGGGATCCCTTTGGGAGAAGGTAGCCCTTTTTTTCTACATGCCAACGGGCTGGTCTACCGAGTCTCCTATTGAAAGGGGGGAAGTGCTTGCGGCAGCAGGACAGCTATTTCTCCTCAGGGAGGGGGATCAGGGGTTCAGTAATGATTTCCCACCTTGCGATGGTGGATGGCGGTGAGGCCCTCAGGGCTGGAGACCCGTCCGGCTTCCAGGGTGCTGTACACTACCCAGTGGTCGCTGGTTTCCAGGCGGCTGACCACGCGGCACTCCAGGTAGGCCAGGGCATCAGCAAGGATAGGGGATCCGTTGGCGGCGGGGTAGGTCTTGATGCCGGCAAAGCGGTCGGCTCCCGGCGGGAAGCGCTTTAGGAAGTGGCGCATTAAGGGCTGGTAGTGGCCCTCCTGCAACACGTTAAGGACAAAGGTATCCCCCACCTGTAGGAAGGACTCAATCGCCCGATCCTTGGCCACGGCCACGCTGATCCCTGGCGGATCGCTGCTGGCCTGGGCCACCCAGGAGGCGAGCATGGCGCTGGTGGCCTGTCCTTTGCGGGCGGTGAGGATGTAAAGGCCATTGCTGATGCGGCCCAGGGCGCGATCCAGATCGGCATCCAAGGCTTTCATCTGCTGAATGTTGCGATCCCGCGTTAGCCATTGCCCTAGATCAGTGCCAGCTTCCTCCGCTGCTTGCAGCAGAGTTTCGTTCACGGGCTGCTTGAGGAGAATGGGAGGGAACACCTCTTTGGCGCCCAGTTCCTGCAGCGTGTTGCGGCAGAGGTAGACCGACTCATCATCTTCACCGCCCGACTCGAAGAGGCCAAAGCCTTGTTTGCTGTGGGCAGAGGCCAAGAGGGTTTTCAGCAGCACCTGGGTGGTGGCCGCATCTGGCCCTGATTGGGGGGGCATGCCTATCACCACGCCGGCGGCCAGGCTCATCAGCTCGCGCACCTCGTGGGCATCCAGCAGCCGCAGATCCGCCAGCTCGACGGCAACGCCGGTTTTTTGGATCCCGCGGGCAATCGCCTGAGCCAAGGCTTCTGCCTGGCCGTAGCCCGATAGGTAGAACACCGCCACCATTCGTTCGGCTTTGGCCTGCTCTAGGCTCCAGGTGCGGTAGTGCTCCACCCAGTCGGACAAGTGATGGCGCAGCAGGGGGCCGTGGCCGGTGGCAATGGCGGCAATGGGTGGCAGGGCCTCCATGCGCTTGAGGGCAGACAACACCGAGCGGGCATTGGGCCCCATGAGGCAGTCGTAGTAGAGCTTAAAGTCGGCCTGTAGCAGGTGGGGATGCTCGTCCCAGGCAAAGTCGTCGCAGTAGTGCATCCCAAAGACGTCGCAGGTGTAGAGGATCTGGGTGCCGTGGTCGTAGGTGAGGATGGTGTCGGGCCAGTGCAGGTTGGGGGCAGAGATGAACTCCAGGACATGTCCCTTGCCCAGATCCAGGCGATCCCCCTGCTTCACCACCAGGTGCCGGAAGGGCCGATGCACGAGGTTTTCCAGAAATTGCACGGCCACTTTGGAGGCTACCACTGTCATTTGAGGGGCTAGCTCCAGCAGATCCCCAACCAGGCCGCTGTGATCCGGCTCGGTGTGGCTGACCACCAAGTAGTCGATGGTGGCGGGATCCAGGATGCCTTGCAGCAAATCCAAGTACAACTGGCGAAATTTTTCGTGGGAGGTGTCAATCAGGGCCACCTTTTCCCCGCGAATCAAAAAGGAGTTGTAGGTCGTGCCATTTTCCAGGGCAAACTCAATGTCAAACCGATCCCGATCCCAGTCTTGGGAGCGGATGGCCAGGGTATCGGCCCCAATGAGCAGAGTTTGCAGCGTAAGATGAGCTGAACGCGGTGCAACTGCCGTAGCGGCCATGTTTCCCCCCTTTGCCAAATGGCAACTTTACTTAACACTCATCGTAACCCTGATGTAACTGAATGTTGGGGCCGGCAGGCGCGAGAGGGCAGCCGCCAAGTTTCGATTTTCTGATGAAATGCTTCAGGGATCCCCAAACTGCCGACCCCCAAAGGAAGTGGGAGCAAAGGCTGCGGCAAATTGGGCCAGGGTGTGGCGCAGTTGATCCAAGTTTTGGCCGGTGGCAGCGGAGACAAAGAGAGCCTTAGGATAAAGCAGGCGCACATCCTCTACCCATTCGGGATCGAGGCGGTCAATTTTGTTAAACACCA
>NZ_JANSIY010000066.1:12902-14655 GCF_047462295.1 Synechococcus sp. H60.3
AAAGAGAGCCTTAGGATAAAGCAGGCGCACATCCTCTACCCATTCGGGATCGAGGCGGTCAATTTTGTTAAACACCAATTGTCGCGGCCCGGTGGCCAAGGGCATGCCATCCAGCAATTTTTCCACCGCCTCGATCTGCCCTTCCCAGTTGGGGTGAGAGAGATCCACCACGTGCAGCAGGGCATCCGCCTCCGTCACCTCCTCCAGCGTGGCTCGGAAGGCCTCCACCAGTTGCTCAGGCAGCTCGGTTAAAAAGCCCACCGTGTCGGTCAACAGCACCGCCTGGTGGTGAGGTAGATCCAGCCGCCGCGTGGTGGGATCCAGGGTGGCAAAGAGTTGGTCAGCCACGTAGACCTGGGCGTGGGTGAGGGCATTCAGGAGGGTGGATTTGCCGGCGTTGGTGTAGCCCACCAGGGCCACCACGGGAATTTGGGATCCCTCCCGTCGCTGGCGCAGCCGCTGGCGGTGGCGGCGCAGCTCTTCCACTTCTTGCTGCAGCTTGCTAATGCGCCGCTGGATGGCCCGCCGCTCCATTTCCAATTGGGTTTCCCCCGGCCCCCGGGTGCCGATCCCACCCCCCAGCCGCGACATGGTGCGGCCGCGACCAGCCAGGCGCGGCAGGAGATACTGCAGTTGCGCCAGTTCCACCTGCAACTTCCCGGCCCGGCTTCTGGCCCGCTGGGCAAAGATGTCTAGGATCACCTCGCTGCGATCCACCACCCGCACCCCCAGGGCCTCTTCTAGGTTGCGCACCTGGCTGGGGGTGAGCTCGCGGTCGAACACCACCAAGTTGGCCCCCAAATCCTGCACCAGCAAGGCCAACTCCTGGACTTTACCCGAGCCAATAACTGTAGCGGAATCGGGGCCCTCCCGCCGCTGCCAAAGAGTGCGGAGCACCTGTCCGCCGGCACTTTCCACCAGGCGGCCCAGCTCTGTCAGCCTGTCCACCAGGTCTTCGCTGCTCTGCCCCGACTCCTGCAGCCCCACCAGGATGGCCCGCTCCTGCTGGGGATCCACCTGGCGGGCAGTGAATTGGCGCCGAAAGCCATCTTCTAGCTCCGCCACCAGCTCCTGCAGATCCTGTTCTGCCAGGATCCCCAGGGGCAAAGGCTCAGAAACCTGCCAACGGCGCTCTTCCTCCGGCACCAGATGGGCCAAGTAGGCGCACTTGATAAAGCCTGTGGCCGCTCCTCCGCGGCGCAGCCGTCCCTCTAAGGGGGATACCGACAGGGTAATGAGAGCGTCCAGCCGCTGCAGGGCCATGGCTGTCAGGGCTTTTTGGCTAGGCCCCCCCGCCCCCACCTGGGTGGTGATGCAGCGGATCCCAGACAGGCGCTCCGCCCCCTGGCGCGGCAGCTCCCAAGCCGGGATCTGGGTTTCAAAAGGGGATCCCAGCCCCACGCGAATTACTTGGCCGCGCCGGTTGAGGTAAACACTAATGGGCTGGCCTTCCAGATCTTGAGTGAGGGATCCCAGCCGTTGGGCAAACTCCACCGTCACCAGACAGTTGGGGGGCAGGCGCAGTTGGTAGAGGCGTTGCAGTTGCTTACGCTGGTAGGGCTTTAGCCCCTTGGCCTGGGCAAAGCTAAAACCGAGGTCATTCTGCTGGCGAGAGGTGCCAACCCTGGGCATAGGGAGAGGGAAAGACCCGAAAAGAGGCTTTCCTCTACCATATACGCTAGTAGCCAGCAGGAACTTGAGGAAAGCAGCGGCAGCAAACCCTAGACAAGGGATCCCTGGAGCAAACTTGCTT
>NZ_JANSIY010000067.1:0-8874 GCF_047462295.1 Synechococcus sp. H60.3
AGATGGTGTTGCCGATGATGTTCTCTTCCGGCAAAAATCCCCACACATGGGAGTCTTGGCTGTCGTTGCGGTTGTCCCCCATCACAAAATAGGAGCCGGGGGGGACGAGAAATTCGGATCCCTGGTTGGGCACGCCGGGGCAGCGCTCGCCCGGACAGGAGTAATTGGGGGGAGCGTAGATATAGTCCTCCTGGAGCGGGATGCCGTTGACGATCACCTTGCCATCGGCAATGCGGATGCGATCTCCCGGCAGGCCGATCACCCGCTTGATGTAGGCACCGTCGAAGTTCAGCTTGGCAGGCGGGTAGAAGACGATGATGTCGCCCCGTCTGGGGGAGCTGAAGCGGTAGCTGACCTTTTCCACCACCAGCCGATCCCCTTCTTCTAGGGTGGGCAGCATCGAATCAGATGGGATCCAACGTGCTTCCGCCACAAAGGTGCGAATGCCGAAGGCCAACAGCAGCGCCAGCACCACTGTCAGCAAGTTCTCCCGCTGAGCCTGCCACCAGGTGCGGGAGCTGGAGCCGGCGGAGGTTTCCCCTGGCGACAGCTTGGGCTGGGGCAAAGACGTCGGATCTTTTGACGGCATGGCGGCTAGTGCACAAGACTGCACGATCTCAAGATTATCGCACCCAGCAGGAGCCAGCATCGAAAAGACGAATGGCCGCCAGTAGCTTACGATCGAGAGACACGTAGCCTGTAACTTGCAAACCCCATGACGATTTCAACAGAAGAGCGCCTAGAGCGGCTCGAGCGCTTGGTCGAGACCAACAGCCAAGCAATAGCCCACCTCAGCCAACAACAAGGGGAAATTTTGCAGCGGATCGATCGGCTCGCAGGAGATACTGGAAAGCTCTCAGAGCGTGTCGAGAAACTATCGGGCGATGTCGAGAAACTATCGGGCGACGTCGAGAAACTATCGGGCGACGTCGAGAAACTATCGGGCGACGTCGAGAAACTGTCAGGTGACCTGGAAAAACTGACTTTTAAGTTCGACACCGCTCAGAGCATCGGGGAACGGCTGGAACGTCTAGCCACCAGCCTGATTGCCGGCGCCACCATCAGCATTATTGCCGGAGTCATTTTGGTGCTGTTGCGGGAGGGATCCCGTTAGGAAGAAGCCGCTCAGGTTGTCGTGGGAATGGGACGCCTGGGGCGCTGAGGAGAGGCTCCTGGACTCCTACAGGCAGGGATTGGGGCAGGAGAGCAATGGCCTGGCCTGCATCGAAATGCCCATGGGGGATCAACTGCCGGAGGTGAGTTTTTCCCAGTCCTGCTGGTGGATAGCGATCATCTGGGCCTGGGCCTGAATGGCCGCTAACGTCTCTGCCATCAGGAGCCAGTTGCTGTCAGGGGGAGTGGGATATTGCTTGAGCTTCCCCAGGGTGCTGCTAAGGGCCACTTGCAGTTGCTGCAGCAGTTGGTGGGTTTGTTGGGCCAAAGCCACAGTCTCGGAGACGCGGAGGCGGTTTTGGCCTTGCTGATACTTCTGGAGGGCTTCTCCTCGCAGAATGCTGAGGATGGCCCCTTCCCTGGGAGGGGAGCCTGGCCCGCTTTTAGAAGGCTGGGGGATAATGCGCAACTGCAGCACCAGTGGCTCCCCCCGGTACAGCCGCTCCGCCTCTGCCTGCTGCGGCTCCCCGATGAGGTTGGGATCGAGAGCCATCATCCGCTTCATGGCGGCGATCAACTTTGCCCGTATCGACTCCGAGAGTTCCTTGAACAGATCCCGCAAAATCCCCTGCTGGCGGTAGCGAACCCGGCACAGCACTCCCTCCTGGGGTTCTACAAAAATTTGCTCTGCTTTCTCGTCTAAAGCCCGCCGCAGCATTGAGTTCAGCAACTGCTGCACCGTCTCTTCCGATTCGTCAGCAGGAAGGGGCGGAGCCGTTGGCCGTGCCGGCAGCGGCTGGGTGGGAGTCGGTCGGCTGGGCGGCCCAGCTACGGGAGCAGGGACTTCCCGAGTGGTGCGGTTAGCGTGGACCTGCAGGCGGAGCTGCTCCACCTCTGCCGGGCTGGGTGGGTGGCTAAAGTAGTAGGCAATTAAATCCTGCTGCTGCTCAAAAGTAATTGGGATCGGCTCAACGGAGATCTGGGAATAGGCGAGCATCTTGCTCACGTAGTCCAACGCCGCCAAATCCTGGGGATCCACCATGCCCAAAATGAGGCTATCGGTATCCAGGGCCACGGGCACAACCTGGTAGTAAATGCAGATCTCCACCGGCAGGTACTGGGCAATCAGGGCCGGCACCCGCGCCCGGTCAATAATTGAGTGTGGTCCCACCGCCAGCGAGGCATTTGGATCAGTCATGGCAAGCCTGGAGTGGATCCCGCACAGGCGAGACGTCACTTTCGAGCATTTTGATCATAGAGTAAAGGCTGCCTCCCCCGCCGTCTGAACCCCACAGCATCCAGGCTCGTCTGACCAGCGCAAATTGAATAATGTAATACTAGGAGCATTCTAGAATCCTTTACACCCACAGCAGTCAGGCCTTGTTAAGTCTTGGAGTTAACATCGACCACATTGCCACACTGCGCCAGGCTCGCCGCACCGTAGAGCCGGATCCGGTGGCAGCGGCAGTAATTGCCGAGTTGGCAGGTGCAGATGGGATCACGGTGCATTTGCGCGAGGATCGCCGTCACATTCAGGATCGGGATGTGCGGCTGTTGCGGCAGACGGTGCGCACCCACCTCAACTTGGAGATGGCCGCCACCGACGAGATGGTAGCCATTGCACTGGAGATCAAGCCCGATTATGTCACCTTAGTTCCCGAGCGGCGAGAAGAGATCACCACCGAGGGGGGTCTGGATGTGGCAGGGCAGGTGTCGCGTCTTAGCGAGGTGGTCAGCCAACTGCAGGGATCTGGCATTCCCGTCAGCTTGTTTGTCGATCCCGATCCCATCCAAATTGCCGCCGCTGCCCAGGTGGGGGCCCGCTGGGTGGAGCTGCACACGGGACGCTATGCGGAGGCGTCCTCGGAAGCGCAACAAGAGGCGGAGTTGGCCCAACTTCGGCAGGCTAGCCAACAGGCGATTCAACTGGGCTTGCGGGTGAACGCCGGACACGGCCTCACCTACTGGAACGTCGGCCCGGTGGCACGGATCCCTGGCATGGAAGAGCTGAACATCGGCCATAGCATCATCAGTCGAGCGGTGCTGGTGGGGTTGGATCGGGCGGTGCGAGAGATGCGTCAGGCGATGGGATTAAGCTCAGGAGTAGGCCCGGCATGAACTCGGAGTACTACGGCTACGACAACGGCTACGACAACTACGTTCTCGACCAGGCTGAGGTCGAGCGCCTGCTGGATCTGCTGCCCGCCAGCATGCGGGAGAGTGTGAAGATCTTGCCGGCCTCGGAACGGCAGACGGTGGTGATCAAGGGCCGTCGGCAAATGCCCTGGGAACGGCAGATGCGGCTGTTCATCAAGCCCTACGAGTGGCGACAGTTCACTCCCCTGCAGCGGGCAGGGCTGTTTCTCCACAAGGTGGGCTACTACAGCCGGGCAGCCTCGCGGCAAATCGACTTTTACCTGGCCATAGCGGCTCTGGGAGGGCTGAGCCTGATCTTCGAGGTCGTGCAGCAAGACCCGGTGGGGGCAACGGTTTCGGGAGGGTTGAGCGGCTTGGCGCTTTGGCAGTTGCGCCGCGACCAGACCAACGACCGCCGTCTTCTGGCCGCCGATGCCTACGCCGTGGATCGCCTGGTGTTGCGCGGGATCCCACGGCTGCAGGCGGTGGAGGCCTTAGGGCAGGCGCTGCACCTAGAGGCCCGTCTGGAGGGGCGTTCCGGCAACGACCTGCTAGACATGTTGCGCTACCAAAACCTGAAGCGGTTGGCCCAACGCCCGGCGGAAGATATCGTGTTGAGCTAGGGCTGGGGGAGTTAGCCATGCTCTCTCCCTCGCGGCTGGGATCCCTGGTGGGCCAGGGGGCATGGGGCCACCACCTCTTGCAGGTGGCAGTAACCGATTCCACCAACCGGCTGCTCTTGGACTGGGGTCGTCGCTTCCCTCAGCCGCTTCCCCTGGGCACGGCTTTGGTGAGTACCCGCCAGCGGGCGGGACAGGGCCAACACGGGCGGGTGTGGCACTCGCCGCCGGGGGGGCTGTATCTGTCGGTCTGGCTGGGATCCCCGCCTCTTCGGCGTTCGCTGCTGGAGTTGACCCTGACGCTGGCCTGGGGTGTTGCGGGCAGCCTACGACAGCGACTGGGGATCCCGCTGCAACTGAAATGGCCCAACGACCTAGTGGTGGTGGATGAGCAGTGTCCAGGTTCTCTGCGCAAGCTGGGTGGCCTCTTGGTGCAGAGCCGCTTTGGGGAGAGAGGGCAACTGCTGGGGCTGGTGGCTGGCATTGGGGTAAATGTCAACAATCCCGTGCCCGCTGAGGGAATCAATTTGGCCGAGATCTTGGGATCCGGGCAGGATGGCACTGCCGTTGCTGCCTGGGTCTTACAGGGGATGGAGCGCGGGTTTCAGATCTGGCTGCAGGAGGGGTTTGCTCCTGTGCGCTCCGAGTACGAAGCCTGGGCGGTAAAGCCGCAAGTTCGATGGCCCCCAGGAGAGACGCTGGCCACGGTTTTGGGCCTTGCCGGGGATGGCAGGCTGCGGGTACAAACACAGGGGGGGCTGATCCTCGTCCTTGCTCCCGACCAGGTGCGCCTGAGCTATCAACTGCCTATCGCCGGTGACCCTTCGTTTTCTGCTGAGTGACCTGTAGCGGGTGATGGATCCCTTGCCCATGTCGGCAAAGTCTTTTTGGCTGCGTCTTCCCTCTTGGCCAGGCAGCAGGTTGGCGGGAAGGGCGCGGTTGCTGCGGCGGCTAGGGCTGGGCTTAGGGTTGGGACTGGGCCTGCTCTGGTTCTCCTCCACCGCCCTGCTGGCGCAGACGCAACTCCATCCTCTGCCTCCCCCTCCCTCGGTAGGCCCGGCTCTGGACACCCCTGCAGCAGAAGCCCTGCTGTTGGATGGCGCCATTCCCCTGCCGACGGGCAGCCCAGAGTCCACAGGCTTGGCGTCCGAACCTGGCAGCTCTCCAACTCTAGAGGCAGAAACCCGCGTAGAGACGGTGGTGGGGCGGGAAATGATCATGGAGCCGCCGGCGACCCAGAACTTGGCTGTCGATGCTCAGCCGGAAAGTGGGGTGCCAGTGGTGCTGATGGAGCGCAGCTCCGGTCGCCGCATCATCCTCATGCCCGGCGAAGAAATTCGCATTGAGGATCCCAGCCAACCCCAAACACCTGAACTGCCAACGCCGGCATTGCCCGAATTGGCGGCAGGCGAAGAACGGTTGCTCTATCCTTTGCCCCACCCCGTGCCGATTACCTCTGGGTTCGGCGTGCGGATTCACCCTATCCGCGGCCAGCCAGAGTTCCATGCCGGCGTGGATCTAGGGGCCAGCCTAGGCACGCCGATCCTGGCTTCGTTGAGCGGCAAGGTGGTGAGCGCGGGATCCTTGGGAGGCCTGGGAATTACGGTTGTGCTGGAGCATGCCGACAGTCGGCGCACGCGCTACGGCCACATGTCCGAAGTCGCGGTAAGAGCCGGGGAAGTGGTGGAACAGGGATCCGTGATCGGCTATGTGGGAGCAACCGGAGCGGTCACTGGGCCACACCTGCACTTTGAGCTGTGGAAGCAGACAGCGGGTCAAGGTTGGGTGGTTTTGGACGCCACAGAAGAGCTGAAGGTCGCCGTTGCCCAGTTGCCAGGTTAGCTTAATTGGCGGGAAGCCCCGCACTGTATGGGTAAATTGTGTTGACTCAAGAGCCAATCAGTGTCGGGATGACGGCCGTTCGTCCTACAATTGAGAAGAATAAGTTAACTCTCTGGAGAGTTTCCCACTGTGGATCGCACAGTGGCAGCACGCTAAGACCTCTGTACCAACAAGTCGGGGAAGCGTGAAGCCCGTACGCTATCGGTTCGCGCAGTGTGGTGTAAGCCATATTGTGTTGACTCAACAAAGGTGAGTGTCGGGAGTCGTTCACGTTAGCATAATTCATAATTGAGTAATTGAGCGGGATCCGAGTCGGCTAACAACTGGCCAGTGGGGTCAGCTTTTGCGGACGTGGCGGAATGGCAGACGCGCTAGACTTAGGATCTAGTGCCGCAAGGCGTAAGGGTTCAAGTCCCTTCGTCCGCATGGTCAAACAAGCTCCTCATTCCCGGCCCTTCTCCTAGGGGGAGAAAGAAAAAACTGTTAACCTTTTGGGCTGGTCTTGGGGGAAGTCTTCTGTCGCTAGCCGGGGAAGATCACTTGCAAGATTTGCTCAGGAGCAATCGAGTCGATCACTCCGTTGGCAGCCTTAACGGCGCGGAACGGCCCCTCAGCGGGCAGCAGCCGTTCCGGTTCAGTGGGGCCAAACAGAGCTACCAGAGGGGTTTGGGTGGCCACCGCCAGATGCATGGGGGCGCTATCGGTGCAAAGCAGCAGAGTTGACCCGGCGATCAAGGCCGCCAGTTGGCCCAGTTGGGGAGGACGACTGACTGGTAGATCCGGCAGTTGCGACAGAAACCCCTCCGCCAGTTTCTCATCCTCCGGCCCCAACAGCAGCACCAGTGGCAGCTCAGGGCGCTTTTCCCGGAAGCCCTTGATCACCCTGACCCAGTTGACGGGGGGATAGATCTTCTGAATTCCCTTCTCCTGTGACAGTTGGCTGGCGCCGGGGTGCAACAGCACATAATCTTTGGCAGCATCCCCTAGCAGGCGCTTGCGCTCTTGCTCCGCCCATTCCAAAGCTGTTTTTTTCAGGCGAATCTGGGGCAAGCCTGCCGGCGCCGCAATGCCAAACCCCTGTAACAGGTCGTGATACATGCTCGCTGCATATTGGGCCGGCTTCAGGGGCACCGGGTCGGTGAGCCAAGGCCGACCTGGACCCGGAGGGGCATAGCCAACCCGCTTCGGGATCCCGGTCAGCCAGAGCAGGAGCTTGACCCCCAGCCCTCTGCCCAGGCTCAGCACGGCGTCGTACTGCCGTTCCCGGATTCGCCCCAGCAGATCGCTGATATCTCCCAACGAAAGCTGCTCTTTGAACGGAAAGGTCAGCACCCGATTCACCGAGGGACAGAGCTCGTAGGCAGCCGCCGACCGCGGCTCCACCATCACCTCCAGCTCAGCCTCCGGAAACCGCTGCCGCAAACTTGCCAGGGTGGGAAAAAAAAGAATTTGGTCGCCAATCCCTCCCGGCACCAAAGCTAGAATTCGGGGTGCTAAAGGCGCTTTGCCGCCAACTTGTTGAGAAGCAACCTGCATAGAGCATCCTGTCGATAGCTGTAGCTGTATCCAGCCTAGGGGATCCCTGGTCAGAAATGTACCGCGTTCACTCTAGCTTAGGCTCAATCCGGAGCGAGGCTGAATCCCAGCCGCTCGCTCAGCAACTAAGCTTCAAAAAAGCCCAATTTGGTGCCAGAGCGTTGTCTCCACCGGCTTTTATCCTCGATGATGGGCTGTGGCCGCTACCCCCCCCTCACCCCCATGACGGACGAGCCTATCCCGCTGCTGGATTTAACTTTGCAATACCGCGCTCTGGCTGGATCCCTTCTGCCTGAGGTGGAGGCGTTGCTGGCCTCTGGCCAGTACATCGGGGGAGAGGCGGTGCGGCGCTTTGAGAAGCTATTCTCCCAGTTTCTTGGCGGCGGCGACCTGGAGACCGTCAGTTGCAATTCCGGCACTGATGCTTTGGTATTGGCCCTGCGGGCCTTGGGGATCCAAGCGGGCGATGAGGTCATCACCACTGCCTTTAGCTTTTTTGCCTCTGCCGAGGCTATTGATTTGGTAGGGGCACGCCCGGTGTTCGTGGATGTGGATCCCTGCACCTTTAACCTGGATCCCCAGCTTCTGGCAAAGAGCATTTCTCCCCGCACCAAAGCCATAATCCCAGTGCATTTGTTCGGCCAGGCAGCCAACATGACCCAGATCCTGGCCATTGCGCGGCGACATGGGTTGGCAGTAGTGGAAGATTGCGCCCAGGCAGTAGGAGCCTGCTGGGGGGGCAGGCCAGTGGGCACCTGGGGCGATATCGGCTGCTTTAGCTTTTTTCCCACCAAAAACTTGGGGGCAGCAGGGGATGGCGGGGCAGTGGTAACCCGGGATCCGCAACTGGCCCGCCAGGTGCGCATCCTCAAAGAACACGGCCAGGTCTGTCAGTACCACCACGAATACATTGGCCTCAACAGCCGCCTCGACGCGCTGCAGGCCGTGATCCTCGCGGCTAAGCTGCCTTACCTGCGGGAGTGGAACTGGCGGCGGCAGGCCATTGCCGAGTCCTATCACCGCTTGTTGCAGGGGATCCCTGGCCTCATCCTGCCCCAGGTGGCGGTGGGGGGCAACTCGGTGTGGCACCAGTACACGGTGCGGGTGCCTGGCTCCCACCCAACCGACTCACGGCGGCGTGATGCTTTGCAACGGCAGTTGCAGGAGCGGGGCATTGCCAGCCGCGTTTACTACCCCATCCCTCTGCATCTGCAGCCGGTGTACCGCAAAAAGTTGGGGTACAAACCTGGGGATTTGCCCAATGCCGAACTCTGTGCTGCCCAGGTGTTGTCTTTGCCCTGTTTTCCCGAGCTGACCCTCCGGCAACAAGAGCGAGTGGCCGCGGCCATTGCCGAAATCCTCACAGAACAACCCTGCCCCTAGCCCCTGATCCATTTACGCTGCGAAGTACAGATATTCTCCGGCCAACGCAACGATAGCTACCTTGTCTCGGACGATCCCTCAAAGGTCTGAGGAAAAACCCCAGAGCACCATCGCTAGCCTGTAACTGCTGTGCCACCGCAACTGTCCCGATTCCGCCTCGAAAGGACTCCGTCCTGCTGACGCGAATGGCAGGAAGGATCCGACCAGTAAATTTGCGGGACTTGCCCTATCGCGTAGCTCAATG
>NZ_JANSIY010000067.1:8974-10792 GCF_047462295.1 Synechococcus sp. H60.3
TCCGTCCTGCTGACGCGAATGGCAGGAAGGATCCGACCAGTAAATTTGCGGGACTTGCCCTATCGCGTAGCTCAATGTTTGAGAATGTCCAGTACTCCCCCTAACTCCAGCGGAGGGTTGAGGGGCAAGAGTTAGCGGCACAGGGCGGCGGAGAAGGGATGCCAGTGTTACCAAAACTTAGCCAAGCAGCATTTCAACTCTTCCAATCCTTGCGGTGGCGGTGGAAGTTGGGGATCCGCTCTCCCCAGTTGAGGCAGCGGGTTCGTTTTCTGCGCCGCTTCCGCTTTACCCGCATCGGGGGTCGGTTTGTCGGGATCACCCTCCTGGTGAGTATTGCCGCCTTCAACACCGGCAACAATCCCCTATACCTGGTGCTGGGGATGCTGCTTAGCCTCATTCTCCTCAGCGGCCTCCTCTCCGAGCTCACCCTCAAAGATCTGGAGGTGAGCCGGCGGTTGCCCAGCCGCATCTTTGCCGGCCAGCCGGTCTTGGTGGGGCTGACGCTGGTCAATCGCAAACGGCGCCTGCCCAGTTTTTCGCTCCAGGTAAGGGAACGCATTGAGGGGTTGAGGCAGACGGACTGGCCTTCCAGCTATGTGCTGCGGCTGGATCCCGGCAGCAGGGTGGAGACTTTCTATCAACACGCCTTTTCAAGGCGAGGGGTGTGGCAGTTGCAGGGTTTTGAGATTGCCACCAGCTTTCCCTTTGAACTCTTCCGCAAGGCAGTGGAAATCGAGGACCCGCAGACGGTGATTGTGTTTCCTCGGCCTGCCCCTGTCCAAAACCTGTTGCTGTGGGAACAATTGAGCGGCGGTAGCCAGTTGCGCCCTCAGGCCGGCCAGGAGGGGGACTACCTTAGCCTGCGGCCCTATCGTCCCCAGGATGATCTGCGCTCGGTGCACTGGAAGATCTCGGCCAAACGGGATCAACTGGTTGTGCGGGAGCTGGAGCGCCCCCGTTCCCAGGCCATCGTCCTCTGTTTTGAAAATCGCTGGCAGCCGCGGGGAGAAAGCCCTGAAGCCCATCGCAACAAGCTGGAGCGGGCCGTAGAGCGCTGTGCCGGGATCCTCACCTATTTGATTCGAGAAGGCTATCCTGTGGCGCTGGCCACCTTGCAGGAGCGAACTGCTTTTGGAGCGGATCTGGCCCACCAAGACCGGCTGTTAACTCTGTTGGCCCAACTAACGTTTGTCGGGGATCCCCAACTCAACTCTCAACTGGCTGATCCCTCTGCCGGGTTTAACCTCACCCCTCAAGATCGCTGTGTGCTGCTGGCCCATCCCGACCAGGATGGAAAATCTGCCCCGGTTCATCTCATCCACCCAGGGTTGCTGTTGCAATTTATCCCCATTGAGTGAACTTCAGACCCATTTTGAAAGTTTAGGTGCCTACCCTTTGCTGCAGATTAGGCGCCAGATAGCCGCGTTCCCCCAAGCTTTCCAGCAGGGGCCCATAGCGATCGAACTTGACCACGCTGACCGAGGCAGCCAAAACCTCGATGCGATCCCGGTAGCGGCCCAGGTGAATGCCCAGCAGGCTGCGGAGAAGAATCCGAAGAGACGATATCTCCGCCACAACCGGCAGGGCGCGGTTGGCAATTTGCACAGCGGTTTCGCCACCTGGGGGCGTTCCAGGCCGGCTCGGTCCTCCAGCGCCAGTAGGCTTCGGGATGGGCTTCGCGGGCCTCGGCGTGGGTTTTGCCCTCCCACTCGCTGTAGTGGATTTCCCTATCTCCAACCCCGTCTTCTCTGCCAGCGGCCTGAGAGTAGCCAAGGTGCGCCGCATCGGGCTGACGTAGAGGGCCTGCCAAGGGATCCC
>NZ_JANSIY010000067.1:10892-14228 GCF_047462295.1 Synechococcus sp. H60.3
GTCTTCTCTGCCAGCGGCCTGAGAGTAGCCAAGGTGCGCCGCATCGGGCTGACGTAGAGGGCCTGCCAAGGGATCCCGGCAAAAGCTTCTGCCATCTGCTGGCCTTCGGGGGTGAGGTCGGGATCGAGGGCGCCACAAAAGCTACCGGAACGGCTGTAGGGGGTTTCCCCGTGTCTGAGTAGGTACAGTCTGAGGCTCATGGGAGAAGATTCCAGGGGAGTTAAACTCCGCTACTCCCCCGCGGGGCGGTGGTTGGTGGTGGGGATGTAGATGCGGCTGCCGGCCCACTGCAGCTTTTCTCGCAAGGTGCGGAAGTAGGAGAGGTCTTTTTCTAGGATCATCAGCTTGGCCGGCAGGGGAGCCCGTTGAATTTGCACCCACTGGCCGGGGTTGACCGATTGAGCCAAGACACCATCAGTCCAGAGGCGGGTCAGCCCTTCCGGATCGGCAAGGGGCCAGATCTCCACCGTGGCTGTGCCGCTGATAACAATGGGCCGGCTGGACAAGCTGAGGGGACAAATGGGAGTGATGATGATGGCCTCAAAGGTAGGCTCCAGGATGGGGCCATTGGCTGCCAAAGTGTAGGAAGTGGATCCCGTTGGCGTGGCCACCAGCACGCCATCCCCGTGGTACTGATCCAAAATCTCGCCATTGACTTCGATTTCCATGATGGCGGCGGGCAGGCGTTCCCGGTTGATGGGCTTGAGGCACATTTCGTTGAGGGCGTAGTAGACTTCGCTGACCGGGCGGCCCTGCCGCTTGCCCTCCCCAGGGATAGCCCCTTGCCCCAATTGCGCTTGCTCCCAAATCTGGGCCTGCAACATCATGCGGGCTTGCAGGACGAAGTCTCCCGCCTGGATGCGATCCCAGGGATCCTGATGCAGCACCCGCTCCGACTGGGCCAAAAACCCCAGCCTGCCCCCCGACTGAATGGGCAAAATCGGGATCCCGTGCGGGGCCAGGTGGCGGGCTGCCGCCAACACCGACCCATCTCCCCCCAGCACCACCACCAGATCGATGGGATCCGAAGTGGCCTCCAAAAAGACCGGGTAGGGGTTGTGGTGCAAGCCGGTGGGAGCGGTCAGCACCGTAACGCCGCGCCGACGCAATTGCTCCGCACACAATTGACAGGCGGCTTTGCTCTCCCGATCCCCCTCCTTGTAGGCAATCACCACCAAGCCCAAGTCCATAAGCCCTCGCGCAGGGATCCCTTCCGATCATCCCTCTTCAGGCCGAAGGTTGCCCACAAGGCCTCATTTCCTCAGCATTCCCTCTCGCTTTTTTTCACATTTACTAGGGATCCTTAAGAAAATCTCTAAATGGTTATTCCAAGTAGCAGTAAAAAACGGCTCGTCGCGTCGTTATTGCTAGGCAGCGCTGCCGCAAACGCGCCGCTCCAACTCCCCTCTCCCTCTGGGAGAGGGGTTGGGGGTGAGGGCTTGAGCGGCGCAGAGTTCCCAGAGCGTCAAAGATTGGGATCCCTGAGTTGGACGGGGAAATGAGCCGGTATAAACTCCAGCAATTGGTTTATCGTATGGACAGCCCTGCCCAAGCTGCTTCTTCGCTGCACCTGCAAACCTATGGCCCCCGATCTCACCGATCGCATTTTGGGTGGCCGCTACCAACTGATTCAAGAAATCGGTGGCGGCGGCATGGGATCCGTCTTTCGCGCTTTGGACTTGCACAACAACCGCCAAGAGGTGGCTGTTAAGATCCTGCATGCCCCTATGCTGCTGAGCCGGGGTGACGCCCAGACCGATTTGCGTCGCCGCTTTGCCGAAGAGGTTCGCGTCAGCACCCTTCTGGGCCAGCATCCCCGCATCGTCAAAGTCTTGGATCACGGCCAAGAGGGGGAGCAGGCCTACTTGGTGATGGAATACCTCAAGGGGCAGGATCTGGGCAAGCTGATTCGAGAAAAAGGGGCTCTGCCGCTCCGGCAAGCCCTTCGGCTGGCCCTGCAGGCTTGTGAGGGGCTGCACTTTGCCCATACATTTCATGCCAAGGTCGAAGGCCGCGAGATTCGGGGCGTGATTCACCGCGACATCAAGCCCAGCAACCTGTTTGTTGAGCGGGTTTTTCAAGATGGCCAGCTCACGTCGCAACTGAAAATCCTCGACTTCGGCGTAGCCAAAACCTTGGCGGATCACACCCTTAGCCTGGGCACCCAAAAAGGGGGTGGATTTATCGGCACCGCTCGTTACGCCTCTCCTGAACAGATACGGGGCAAGTCTCTGGATGCCCGCTCAGACATCTACTCCCTGGGGGTGGTGCTCTACGAGATGCTGACGGGATCCATGCCCTTTCAATTGGAAACCGACACTCTGCACAGTTGGATCCACGCCCATTGCTACGAAAACCCGATTGAGCTCACCTCGGCAACAACCCCGCAGCCAATCCCACCTGCGGTGGCAGCGGTGGTGATGGATTGTCTAAAGAAAAACCCCGACGAGCGGCCGCAGACGATGCAGGAGCTAGGGGAGCGGCTGCTGCAAGCCTATGAGCTGACGGTGGCCACTCAACTCTCCAGCAGCCAGGCCAGTACCGTGATTCTTCCCACCAGCGGTGCCAAGGCTCAAGGCCATGCTCCACCTTCTTCTATTCCCAGGCCGCCAATCGAAACCACCAGCAATACAAGATCGACTGCTGCAGCCGCCTTTGAAGATATCCGCGATGAGGATTTGGATCTCATTGAAGAGGAGCCGGTCTCCCCTCCAGGTGCAGGGATCCCCTACTACGTCGCCGGGCAGGAACCTCTCCCCTCAACTACCTCGGCAGAAGCTGCGCCGGATCCCTCCTCTCAAGCTGCAGGCGAAACTGCCAAAACGCCCTCTACAGTCATCCCAGCCAGCAACACTCGTCCGGCTGCTCCTCCTCAGGATCCCCCCGTCCCACCACGGACGGATACCCCCCGCACCCGCCCTCTGCCGCAAGCTGCCCCCCCAACGGTTCTCCAGCCTTCTGGCAGCAGCCTGAAGTGGGTCTTGGCTGGGGGAGGCGCTGTGGCTTTGTTGGCCGCGTTTTTGCTCTGGCCGCGCCCAGCAACCCGCGATACCCAGGAAGAACCGGAGCCGATCCCTACCGCCGCAGTCACCCCGACACCTACCCTCGAGCCCGTCCCCACCCCCACGCCGGTGGCGACACTTACTCCAACTCCGGCACCAACACCTACTCCCACTCCGGTGGCAACGCCTACTCCAACTCCGGCACCAACACCCACTCCCACTCCGGTGGCAACGCCTACTCCAACTCCGGCACCAACACCCACTCCTACCCCGGTGGCGACGCCTACTCGAACTCCGGCACCGACACCGGTGTCTTAGACAGATCTGACGCTGC
>NZ_JANSIY010000068.1:0-14198 GCF_047462295.1 Synechococcus sp. H60.3
CGAGTCCTAGACCTTTCTTGAGCACTCTGCAAGGCAGGGATCCCTCACCCCCAACCCCTCTCCCTTCGGGAGAGGGGAGTTTACTTGGACAATTGACCCGATGTTGTTGAGCCGGTTTCTGGGCTATCTCAATTCCTGGGATCCCTGACCAGCAGCCGTCCACAATCCAAGAGAATTTCAAATACCCTCTAGGCTGACATTGAGAAAGCGGGCAATCTCGGCTGCTTGGTTTTCGATCTCCGTCAGGGAAGGGGGCTGGCCAACGCCGGTGAGGGGGATGTCGCCGCGTCCTTTTACCCGCAAGTAGATAACCCGGCGGGGGTTGAGGCCTTCTCGCAGCTCGACCCGCAGGCTTTGCACCTCGGCAAAGTCGTATTCCAGCCGCACCTCGCGGTTTTTGCCCGGAAAGCCCTGCCGCACCAGCGTTATCTTCTGGGTGCGGCGGTTGAACTCGTTGTAGCCGCCCCCCAGGTTCCAGTACAGGCTCAGCCATTGATACAGCCCCGCCAGGGATCCGAGCACACCGTAAAAGAGCATGGCAATGCCCTGGGGAATGAACACCAGGCTGGCGGGATCGGAAAAGGGAAGCAAGTTGCGGTGGAAATAGCTGGAAAGACCGGCCAGGGTAAAGCCCAGCCCACCCCCTGTCAGCGCCACCGCCCAAAAGTAGACGCTGGGCCGCCGCGAGCCAATGACGGTGTAGCGCAGCAGCTCTTCAGAGCGAATTTCGGGAATGGTTGCAGACACAGACGGGATCCCTTTTTCCAAAGCTAGCTTCTTCCATCATTATTAGGCGGGAAGCCCTGCCCTAGGGAGAGGCAACAGAGCCTTTCTCCTTGGGAGCTTTCGACCTCTCGGTTCCTAAAGCCTGGGATCCCCTAGCGGGGTGTAACGATTTTCCCTGCTCCCGGGGTAGCTGCCGGCGGTTCACTGGGGGAAGGCTCGCCCTCAGGGGTAGGAGAGGTGGGTTCCGGCTGGGCTGCCGGCGGAGAAGTTTCGGCTTCCGGCGTTGGACTTGGCAGGGCCGAGAGCTGGGCTACCGCCTCCTGAGCTGTCCGCTCTCCAAAAGCCGACAGGGCAATTGCCGCTTCCCCACGGCTGACCGGCTCAAAGGGGTTAAAGGTGCGGATGGGGCCGAAGGTGCGCAACACGGTGGAGGCATTCTCCAGGCTGCGATCTGCCACCAGGGGAGCAACCGCCTCCTCAGGGATCTGCGCTGCATCGGTAAAGCCCCAACGCTCCTCCAGTTCTAATCGGGATCCCTTGATCTGCCCAGGCGGCAAATCCAAAGGCACCTTCATGCGGATTAGCTCGGCTCGCGACAGCAGGCTGTTGGGACGAAACTCGCGGTTGGCGTCTCCGCTAACGATGCCGGCAGCTCCCAGGGCTTGGATGTAGCGAAAGTTGGGATCCTCCTCCGGCACATCCAAAAAGAGGGGGCGCTCGCTGGCGGGTCCCAGCCGGATTTGGCGGCTGGGCTCGTCGGCGTAAATGGCGTTGTTGGCCAGCACCAGCCAGCGGGCAAATTCGCCGCGGCGAACACTGCGCTGGGGCTGAAATTCCCTGCCGGGAATATCAGCAAAGACCCCCAGTTGATCCAGGTCATAGACCGAGCGGGCCACCAGGGATCCGGGCTCCAGATCCGCAAAGCGGCTGCTGAGCTGGCTGGGCAGAGGCGTGAAGGCAGCAGGGGGAGTTGCAGGCGCAGAGGGGAAGCGGGGTTCGATCCGAGGCGAAGGCGTCTCTGCTTGATTTACTTGATTTCGTTGTTGATATTGATCTGCTTGATCTGCAGAGGGAGAGGCAGACAGACCCACCGGTCGCACTGCTCGTTGCAGCCGCTCTCCCCACTCGGTTCCCTGACAGGCCGACACCAGCTCCAGCAGCAGGACAAAACCACTGGCCCTAAGCCAGGTGCTGAGGGGAGGCGGCAATCGCCTTAGGTGAAATGGTTTCTCCCCCTCTACTGAGCCCATTTGCGGCTGAACTCCTCCAGCACATCCAGCAGGTTGAGCAGGCTTTGCATGGGCAGCAGATCCGCCAGGGGCAGCTCTTTGCGCCCACCCCCCACTTTTACTGGGATCCCTTGCAGAACCTCGGTAACGGCATTCTCGTCCACCTTGCCTGCCATCACCTGGGGAGCCAGTCGCTCTGCCAAAACGGTATGCAGGTGGGCATCCCGCAGGTAAAGGTGCCACCGGGCCACATCGATGTAAACTTCCTCGCCAATGGCAGCGGCCAATTGCTCGATCTCTGGGTTGCTGGGCACTTGGGCCATTGCTCAGCTCCGTCAGTGGTTGCCCTCTGCCGATCATAACCTGCTCCCACCTTACGGAGAGGTGGCGGCAGAACGACTCGGTAGAGGCAGGGCAAAGTTCTCCTGCAACTGCCGCAGCAGCAACAGGTGCTCCAGGGCCAAGCGATCCCGTTCGAGGCGCAACTGACTCAGTTGGGCCTGAACCTGGCGGATCTCCTCTTCGTCAGAGTCCCAGGTTTGCAAAAGGCGGTAGAGGCGGTCTTGTTGGTTGGCAATCTGCCGGTTCAGTCGGGCCAAGCGACGGTTGAACTCCCTATCCATTGCCTCGGCTAGCTCAGGATCCGGCAGCAGGGCCAGGTGATCCCAATGGATGCCTAAGTCGGCCCAGGTTGGTGGGGGTGGACTCAACTCCTTGAGGAGGGGGAAGTTCGGAAAAGGCGATAGCTCTATCCCGGGAGAGGCCGCTTGATTTTGGGCGGGGGTGGGAGCGAGACGGGATCCCGGTGAGGACAGGTTGCTGGGCTCCAGGACACTGGGATAGGGGCGTGGCTCCTGCGGCGCTGCGGGATGGCTGCCGCTGGGATCAGCTTGGGCCGACAAGGATCCCAGACTGACTAGCCAAAGGCAAACTGCTAGCTCACAAGCCCGGCGAACTGCTTTTTCCACCCTCCACTCCTCAATCTTTCTCAAGCCTGCTCAGCATCATTCCCAGTCCCCCTCGGCTTCGAGGTTCGGCGTTGTCTCAAACAAAATCGAGTAGGCATCTTGTTTTTGCCCCGGCTCAAACAGGTAGCGCTGGGCAACCCGGGCAGAGGCCGGCACGATGGCCACCCGCACCGGCGGATTTTCTAGGGATACCAACGGCTGTGGCTGCAACCAGCGCCAGCCCGCCCAGCCGGCTCCCGCCAAGGCCACCACAGCCGCTGCCACCCGTCCCCAAGGGGTGCCCCTGCGCCGCCACCAACCCAGCTCGAGGGCCGGCCGTCGATCCAGCTCCTCGAAGACCCGGCTGATCAGCAGCTCCGTCTGGACGGGATCCAAAGTTGGGGCCTTGAGGTTGGCCAAGCCGGCCTGCAAGGCTGCCAGTTGGCTGTAGAGTTGCCGCGCTTGGGGATCCCTGGCCAGCCAGTCTTCCACCTGCCGCGCCTCTTGGGGCGACAATTCCCCATCCAGGTAGGCGCTCAACTGTTCAAAGCGCTCTTCCACCAGCGGCAGTTCTGGCTGGGGATCCTCGCGGTCGGGGTTACGGTTGCGGCGAACCATGGTCACTCACCGTTGAGGTAGGGTTTTAGGGTGGATTGTAAGCGGGCACGGGCGCGGGCAATGCGAGACTTAACGGTGCCCAAAGATACCCCTGTGATCTCGGCAATTTCCTCGTAGGCCATCCCCTGAATTTCCCGCAGCAGGATTGTTTGGCGAAAAACCTGCGGTAGGTCGCGGACGGCTTGGTGCAATCGCTCGTAAAATTCGCAGGTGGTGAGGTGCTCATGGGGGCTGGGGCTCTCGCTGGGCAGTTCCCACTCCATCTCGCTATCCCGCGTCGAAATCGGGGCATCCAAAGAAAGAGGCTGCTGCTGCCGCTTGCGCTTGCGCAGCTCGTCATAGAACAAGTTGGTGGCGATTCTTCCCAGCCAACTGCGAAATTTCGCTGGCTCCTGCAGCCGCTTCAGGTGGCGGTAGGCCCGGATCCAAACTTCCTGGGCCAAGTCGTGTCGGTCGGGCCAGTCAGGGGCAAGGTGGTAGAGCACCCTGTCCACATAGGCCTGGTGACGGCGTATCAGCTCGGCAAAGGCTTCGCGGTGGGGTTGGGATCCCTGCTGGCAGAGCAGCACCAGATCCAGATCAGCGAGCTTTTCGGGCCGCACAGGCACGTCCTTCACCAAGACCGACCAGCGCTGGCCAGTGATGTCGCTGAGGGCAGCATCCATAGGCATCCATAGGTTATTGAACGACGGAGGGATCCCCTCCCGAGCAGAACCTCTGTTTTCTGACGCAACGGGGGAAGTTGGGTTCCCTCTCCCGATCTTGGCCCAAGGGGGCAGGGCGGTGCGAGAACCCTCTGCAGGATAGCCCTTGAGCCGACGGCTGGGCTACAGTGGGCTTGCGGTACGGTCAACCTCCCTCCGGCATGACTCCTGATGTCTCTGCTGCCCTCCTCTCCGAGCTCAAGGCGGTGCCGACGCTGGCGGAACTTTCGGCAGCGTCCTTGCAATGGCTGGGATCCCAGGTGAAGCTGCGGGATATTGCGGCAGGACAAGCGCTCTTGATGCAGGATGCCTGGGGCAGTGTGGTTTATCTAATCCTCTCCGGCTGGGCTAAGGTGCGGCGGTCTTTGCGGCTCGGCACAGCAGAAGGAATGCAAGACAGCACCCAAACCTTGGCTTTGCTCGGGCCGGGTGCTTGGGTGGGGGAAATGGCGGTGTTGGATGAAGCTCCCCGCTCGCGGGATGTGCTGGCCCTAACCCCGGTGCGGGCGGCCGGGATCCCCGCGGCAACTTTCAAGGCGCTGATGCTGCAGGAGCCGCACCTGTGTTACCAGCTAGCCCGCAGCCTCTCCCGCCGCTTGCGCCTGGCCAATTTGCAGGCCGATCTGGATCGACAAAGCCCCCCGCTGCGGGTGGTACATGCGCTGGTGCAACTGGCAGAGGCCTTTGGCGAGAAGACCGCCCAGGGAATGCGCATTGTTTACCCTCCCCTCCAGGATTTGGCCGATATCAGCCAGGTCAGCCGAGAGGTAGCGGCGGCGGTGCTGGGCCGTCTGCAGCAGCAGGGGGTGATTCAGGTGTTGCCGGAGCAACAGTCTCTGCTGCTGGTGCAGTACGCCAAACTGGTAGAAGCCAGCCGTCTGCTTTAGGTGCTGTCAGATCCTGCTTTGGAGACTGCCCATGCGCCCCCAGCCCATCCCGCCCCGGCCCGGACAAGAATCCGTCTGGGACTACCCGCGCCCGCCCCGCTTGGAGCCCACCGCCGAGCGGGTGGAAGTGCTCTTCAACGGCGAGCTCATCGCCCAAAGCTACCGCTGCTACCGCGTCTTGGAAACCAGCCACCCGCCCACCTACTACATTCCCCCCAGCGACGTGCGGCTGGAGTATCTCCGCCCCAGCGCCCGCACCTCCTTCTGCGAGTTCAAAGGAACTGCCCGCTACTGGACGATCCAGGTCGGCTCCCAAGTGGCCGTGGATGCCGCCTGGAGCTATCCGGATCCCAGCCCGGAGTTTTGGCCCATCCGCGACTACCTTGCTTTTTATGCGGGCCGCGTGCAGGAGTGCCGGGTGGATGGAGAGCGAGTTCGGCCCCAGCCGGGAGATTTCTACGGCGGCTGGATTACCTCCAAGGTCGTAGGCCCCTTCAAGGGGGAGCCGGGGAGCTGGGACTGGTAGGTTCTAAGCAAGAGGGGATCCCTTTTGCTGAGGAAAAGACTACAGTTAAGTCGAGGCGGGTTCAGGGATCCAACGCGATTAGGAGAGCCGACAACAGCCATGACGGTGCGAGTGCCCCTCGACTACTACCGAGTTTTGATGCTGTCGCCACGGGCAGACGAGCATCAGATCGAACAGGCTTACCGGGAGCGCCTCGAGCTCAAACCGGCTGAGCGTTCTTGGCTGCTGGGGTTCTCGCCGCAGGCCGTGGCAGCACGCGCTCAGCTCATTCAAGAGGCGGCCTCGGTGTTGCTCAACCCTGAGGCGCGGCACAGCTACGACGAACATCTGACACCGACGGATCCCACCTTGACGGTGGAAGAGACCCTCTTGCCAGGCGTGCTGTGTTTGTATTGCGAAGCCGGAGACTACCAAGCGGCTTTAGATTTGGCTCAACACATGTTGGAGCAGGGCCACCCTGCCCGTTCCGATGCCATTTTGGCGCGGGCCATCGGCCGGTTGGAGCTGGGCCGGGAAGCCTGGCAGCAGGGATCCTACGAAGAGGCGGCGCGTTCTCTGCAGGCGGGCCTAGCGGAGCTGGAGGAGTACCAGGCTTTTCCGCAGATGCAAGCAGAGTTCCGCCTTGATCTGGGCAAGCTGCGCCCCTACCGCATTTTGCAGCTCCTCAGCCTTGAGACTAACGCCCCTGCCCAAAGCGGCAAAGAGGCGCTTGCCGATCCTGCCCTGGCGCGGCAGCAAGGGCTTGCCCTCCTGAAAGCCATGCTGGACGAGCGGGGTGGCATTGAAGGAAGTGGGCAGGATGGCTCTGGCCTCAGCACAGAAGATTTCTTGCGCTTCATCCAGCGGGTGCGCCGCCACCTCACTCTCCAAGAACAGCAGGAGCTGTTTGAGCGAGAGGCCGAGCGTCCCTCCCTGGTGGCCACTTACTTGGCTGTGCAGGTGTTGCTGGCAGCGGGCTATCTGGAAAAACGTCCGGCCTTGGTGCGGCGCGCCCGCGGCTACTTGGCCCGCCTGGCCCAGCGGCAGGATGTCCATCTGGAGCAGGCCATCTGCAGCCTGTTGCTGGGGCAGACGGAGGAGGCACTTGACCATCTGCGCTCCAGCCAAGAAACAGAGGCCCTGCAGTTTATTGCAGAACACTCCGCCGGCTCCCCTGACCATCTGCCGGGTCTGTGCCGCTTCACGGAAAAGTGGTTTCAAGAGGAGGTGTTCCCGGAGTTTCGCGCCTTGGAAACCGCTCAGGCCAGCCTGAAGGCCTACTTCGACAACCCCCAGGTTCAGGCTTACTTGGACGAAATGCCCAGCCGCGAAAGCTCGCCGGCGGGGACGTTATCTCCCCAATCTTTTCACCCCGCACCCCATTTGCCTGCCATGGTGGGTGGCCCACACCTGCCTGAGCAAACACAAGAATGGCCTCGCCCACCCGCCCCATCTCCGCGGGGAGGGACAGCACCTCCTCCAGAGCCTCCGCGCATGTCCGATTTGCCCGCCTACCGGGGTGGCGAGGGGCCGGCCAAGCCCCCCTTCGAGGAAGGGATCCCACACGCCCACGAGTGGGGATCCCAGGGGGTGGAGCGTTACCGCCGCAGCCGTTTTGGGCCAAGACGCGGCCGGGGTGAGCGCCCTGCCATTCCCCTCGGCATCCGCTTGGCCGGAGTGGTCGGCGTGGGCATCCTCTCCCTGCTGGTGATCTGGCAGATGCTGAGGAGCCTGTTCACGCCGCCGGCGCCGCCGCTGGAGCAGCCCCAGGTGCAACTGGAGCAGCCGCCGGTTGCCATCGACAATCCAGGCCAGCCGGAACCCACGCCTGAGCCTGAATTGACCGGCCCTCTGGCCGAGTGGCGGGGTGTGCAACAGGTGCGGGTGATTGCCAATGAGGGCATTAACATTCGCCAGCAGCCTAGCCTGACCGGGGCTATCGTCGGGGCCGCTCCGCGCCAAGCTCTGCTGCGGGTGGTAGAGGTGCAGGCTGGCGAAGGACAGGTGCCTGTCTGGTTGCGCGTTGAGCGAGAGGGGGCCCCGGGGGGATGGGTCGCCGCCCAATCCGGCTCAACCCGTCTGGTGGAGCGACTCTAAGCCTTTTCTGCTGCCAACTTCCGTTCTTCTTTTGGGGGATAACCTGTCTCCCGTTTGCCTGTAGTGGATATTCTGCGCAACGCCCCGCTGGGGATCTACCTGGAAGAGCCGCGCACCTGGCTGCACCGCCTCGATCCGCGTGTGAAGCTGGCCTGGCTGCTCAGCTTTCTGCTCAGCCCAATTTTGGCTGGCAATGGCTGGCGCCTGGCCGTGGTGGCGGTTCTGTTGTTCTTGACGGTGGCGGCCCGCCTGCCGCGTCGGGTCTGGTCGGGCCAGCTCTCGCTGGTGTTGGCCCTCAGCCTGCTCACTTTTGGGATCACCTGCTTCGCTCCCGATGGGTTGGGGGTTTTCCCGCAGCCGCAGCGGCAGGACGTGCAGGTGGTGGGCTACGGGCTCATCCCCAGCTATGACTGGGGGGTGGAAGAGGGATCCCGCGCAGCGGCCAAGCGGGCCTGGCGGGAGCAAACCCGTGCCTGGCCAACCCCCTACCGCTACCGCTTGCTGCAAGTTTCCCTAGGGGAGCGAACCTTTCAGGTGTCCCGCCGTTCTCTGTCGGTGGCTTTGCGGCTGGGCACCCTCATCTTTACGCTGCTCTACGCCACCAATTTGTTTTTGCTGACCACGGCCCCAGAAGAGATCACAGAGGGGATCGGCCACCTGGTGCAGCCTCTAAAACGCTGGGGATGGCCGGTTGCGGAGGTAATCCTCACTCTCACCTTAGCGCTGCGCTTTCTGCCGCTGGTGATGGAGGAGGTGCAAAACCTGGTGCGGGCAGTGCGCACCCGCGACGTGCGCTGGGGATCCCTCAGCTTCCGGGGCGGGATCCAAACCCTGCTGGCCCTAGTGGAGCGCTTTTTTGAAAACCTGCTCCTGCGGGCGGAGCAGACAGCCATGGCCATGCAGGCGCGTGGGCTGACCGGCCCCGACCACCCCTTGCGCTGGCACCGCCTACACCTGCGGCGGCTAGATCGGGGGGTGCTGGCCCTGTTGCCCCTGTTTTGGCTGCTGAGGGCGTTGTCCCCCTGAGGCTACGGCGGGGGGGGACGCAGTTCCTCGCTGGCCAGCGGTAGGAGCAGCCGGGCAACGGAGCGCCCATCCCCAGACAGATAGAAGGAGAGCTGCCCCCCCATCCGCTGCACCACCCGTTGGCACAGACCAAGTTCCAGGCCGGGGCTCACCAGCAGCGGCGATTGGAAGAGGGGATCGGCGTAGATGACCTGTTGCGGATCCCATTGCAAGGCCGTCAGCAGGTGGGGATCAAGGTGGCCCTGATCCACCACCAGCAGCTCTGCATAGCCCTCTGTGGCTTGGCCCCACAGATCCAGCCGGCCTCCTTCCGGGCTGCGCAAGGCAGCAGCCAGCAGCACCTCCCAGAGGACCATCTCCAATCGCCCGA
This sequence comes from Synechococcus sp. H60.3, assembly GCF_047462295.1. Taxonomy (NCBI): domain Bacteria; kingdom Bacillati; phylum Cyanobacteriota; class Cyanophyceae; order Synechococcales; family Synechococcaceae; genus Synechococcus; species Synechococcus sp. H60.3. Next base: position 9,110 of record NZ_JANSIY010000068.1, read on the forward strand.
TATCGCCCTGGACGGCGAGACTGAGGTCGCCGTGGGCGCGTAGCCACAGCTTGCGTTTTTGGGTCAGGCCCTCCACCCGGCGCAAGCTTTTGCGCACCAAAGTAGCCAAAGACAGCGACTGGAACTGCGGCTGCACCTGCCAGGTTTCTGCCTGCAACAATGGATTGGTAGAGACGGCCAGCTCCTGCAGCCCCCTGCCGATTTCCACCACCTTTTGCCAGCGGGTGGCCTCATCTCCCGGGATGTCCGGCACCTGGCCAAGGCGGCGCAGGCTATCTAGAAGGGCATTTTGCATATCCAGCAGGCGGCGGTGCTTGTACCAGTTCAACTCGCTGAGCACCTCCTGCCGCTCCTGCAAAGTTTGCACCCAAAGCAGGCGCCGCAGCGTCCAGCCACAGGTTTGGGCAATTAACGTTACAGCCGCCTGCTCCTCCGCCTCCCAGACTCTGTCCGCTTCTGCTCCCAGGATCAAAACCCCCAGGGGCTCCGGCAGCGAGGGATCCGTCTCCCCCAAGGGCACCAGCAGCCAGGAGCCCAGGCCCGCGGAATTAAGCCAGGTGCGGCTGGCTGCCGGGATCTGTTCCTGGGCAAGCTGGAGGAGCCCTCTTGCCTGCAGCGCAGCAGCCAGCAAGGGATCCTGCCGGTTGATCTCCGTGGGGCCGCTGGGGCAGAACTCAGGGGCGGCGGCAAAGGGCGGCTGCAAGCAGGCCCGGCTCTCCCCCGGCTGCCAACTGACCACCAGCGCCAAAGGGATCCGGAGGAGCTGGGCTGCCTGTTGGGCGGTGGTGGCGTAGAGAGCAGCAGGGGTGGCCAGGTTTTGCAAAGTCAGGCAAGCGGTAATCAGGCCGCTGAGCAAGTGCTTTTGCCGTTCCTGCCGTTGTTGAGACCGAAGTTGCCGCAGGAGCAATCCCACTTGTTGGGCAGTCCCGCGCAGCAGTTGCCGTTCTTCTCGGCTCCAAGCCCTTGGCCGCGGGTGGAGCACTAGGATCAGCCCTTCGGGGGTGGCAGTGCCGCTGGCGCCGGTATGAGTCAGCAGGAGGGAGCGCACCCCCAAAGGGGCCAGGTCTTGCCGCCAGGAGAGGAGGCGCAGATCCTGGTCGTAGTTTTCCGCCGCCACCACCTCGCTGCGCAGCAGATCCTGCCAGTCTTGCTCGCTTAAAGAGCTGAACTGCGGCGGCAAAGCCTGCTTGCCCTCGCTGCGGTACTCGGAGAAGAGGCGGGGGCTTGGCCTATCGGGATCTACCGTCAGGAGGGCCACCGCACCGGCTTGCAGACGCTGACCCAGGCCAACCACCGCTTGCTGGAGAGCCTGCGGCAGCTCCGCCGGATTGTAAAGCGAACGGCCCACCTGGTGGACAAACTCCTGGTCGTCGGCCAACTGGCGAATGCGGCGATCCAGATTTTCCAGGGGGGCGGCTAAGGCCAGCCCATTGGCGGCGGCGGCCACCAACTGGCGCTCGGAGGCTTGCCAGGTGCGAGGCACCTCCGATTGCACCCAAATAAACCCCAGCAGATCTTTCTCCAGCAAGATGGGGGCGGCCAAGGCCGCCTGGGCCCGCAATTGCTGCATCAGCTTGAGGGGGATCTCGGAGCGGGTCGTCCCTGTGCCGCCCACCACCACCTGGCCATCGGCGAGGGTGTAGTACATATCCCCCAACTCCCGCAGTGAAAAGCCGCCATCTCCTGGCGGTGCTGCTCCCGCTTTGGCCTCTCTGGATATGGGGGCAGGAGTGGGTGGCTGGCTGGGCCTGGCGGCGCTTCCATGGGAAACAAACCGCCCCTGGCTGCGCTCGTGCCAGTACACCTGAATATGGACGGCGCCCAGGAACGTCTGCAGCTCCTGCCTCACCAGGCTGACCCGTTCCTGCAGGGATCCCGCCTGGCACATCGCCGTTCCCAGCCTCAGGAGCGAATCCTCAAGGCGTTTTTCGGTCTGCTGCCTCCAGGCGTTTTCCAGCTCTTGCAAAGAGGCGGCCAACTGACCCAGCAAAATCCCCAGGAGCGCCTTTTCTTCCTCGCGGGTGGTGATGCCCCACACCTGGGATCCCAGCATCAGGATCCCTAGGCAGCGCCGCCGCCCTACTGCTGAAAAGGGGTAGATGAAGCAGCCTTGGATCCCGCCCAGGCGCTTGGCTTCCCGCTGCCAAAGGCCCATGCGCGGCTCCTGTGAGAGATCGGCCACGCTGATGGGCCGCTGCTCGATCACCACCTGCTCCAAGATCTCCCCCGGCTGCAGGGGATACAGAGCTCGCAAGAGCGCTTGATCGTCTTCACGCAGGGTCACCCCCCCTTGGCCCACCAACTGGTGATTGGCATGGTCATAGAGGGCCAGCCAGATCAGCGGCGCCCCAAACACCGCCCTGACATACTCCAGCGTGAGCTGAATCAGGGCATTGGCATCGCTCTGCTCCCGCATCCGCTGCAAGGTTACCTGCAGGGCAACTAGGGGAGAGATGGTCCCAGCTCCAGTTGAGGAGTAGGGGGAAGCAGGTTGAACCATGGCCCGACTTTGGTGATGCAGATTTTTGCCGCAGCTTCCTCTTGGCTCACCTTAGCCATGCCGTTGCTTGGGCGCCAACCCCTTTCCCCTGAAAGAGCAAAAGGGGGAGCTACTAAAACGGAGGCTGCTGGAGAGCCTAGCGCCTTTTTAGGAAAGGGGAGCCGGGATCCCGCGCAATTTGGCCGTGTTGGTTACCATGCTCTGCACAAAGCGCTGCAAGCGCTGGCGTAGGTTTTCGTCTTTGAGGTTGCCCTGCTCATCGAAGGCGCTCCAAGCCCGACCAATGGCAATCTGCTCCGGGATCGCCCAGCCATGCACCCAACGCACGATTAAACGCATCTGGTTTAGGGTATTGCTGTTGCTCTCACCGCCCAAAACGCTGATCAGCCCGAAGACCTTGCCCTCCAGGTGCTCAAAGCGCAACAGATCCAGGGCATTTTTCAGACTGCCGCTGATGCCGCCGTGGTACTCCGGGCTGGCCAGGATGATCCCATCCGCCTGTTTCATTGTTGCCTGCAAGACTGCCACGTCGGGATAGTCTGGGTAGGATTCTGAGCCATCGGCAAAGGGCAGCTTCATCTGCCGCAGATCGAGGAGGTGCAGCGGGATCCCTAGCTTCTCGAACTCGCGCCGCACCACTTCCAGCGTCCGATAGGTCAGAGAATTGGGCCGTAGGCTGCCACCAATGGCCACAAAACAAGCTGCAGGGGCCTCGGTCAGAACGGTTTGAGAATCCCTGGGTAAGGCTTGCACAGTTGAGGAAGACATAGGCCATGCTCCTGGGCGGGCTTTAGTTACGTTGCAAACAATCTTAACTCATACTAACTCCGCCTGAGATCTCCGCCGAATTCGTGAGCCACCTCCTCCTGGCCCAAGAAGGGCCAGCGGATTGCCTGCAGCAGGTTGGAAAAATCATCTCGCCAGACCGCATCTCCGGTTGGGGGCAAAAGAGGCTGCCAGGGATCCCCGCCTTGCCAGCCGCTAGGGCTTTTGGCCATCAGCACCCAACGGGAGGGAGCCAGCCCTGCCCGGCGTTGGGCGGCGGTGAGCTCTTCATGGGCTTGATACCAGGCGGGAAGCCGCAATTCTCTTGCCAAGGCGGCCAACACTGGCGCCAAGTCCAGGTGGCGGTTGGTGATGTTAAAAAGCAGCCAGCCCTGGGGCTTGAGCTTGCTGAGGTAGAGGGTCAGGGCCTCCTGGGTGAGCAGATGCACCGGCACAGCGTCAGAGCTGAAGGCATCCATCACCAGCAGGTCGTAGCTGCCATTGGGGATCCCCTGCAGGCGGAGGCGGGCATCGCCCAAGATCACCCGCACCTGCGCCCGCCGCCTGGCCCCCTTGAGATAGGCAAAGTAGCGGCCCGCCCAGTCGGCCACGGTGGGATCCAGCTCAAAGAACGTCCACTCCTCTCCCGGCTCGGCATAGGCGGCCAAGGTGCCGATCCCCAGCCCCAACACTGCAACCTGGGCTGGAGAAGAGCGCGGCTGCGCCCGCCACTGCTGGAACACCTGACCCACCGGCCCCTCGCGGGAAAAATAGGTGAGCGGCTCCAGGGCTTTCTGGGGATCTAGGTTCTGGCTGCCGTGCAGGGTGGTGCCATGGAGCAGACTGCGGAAGGAGCCCGCCTCGGTGTGGTATTCCACAAGGCGGTGAAGGCCAAAGACACTGCGCTCGCTGGCTACCACCTGCAGCCCCGGCGGTAGCCAAGGCTGTCCCAGCAGCAAAACCAACCCCACCCCCGTCCCCAGCCGGCCAAGCCTGCTGCGCCAGCCGCGGTTCCCGTCTTCTCCCATCAGGGCCAGCACCGCTACCCCCACGGCCAAGCCCACTGCAGCTCCGAGGCGAAATAACGCCTGGGGGTGGAAGCGCAGCAGCAGCAGGGGCAAGAGCAGCCCCAGCCCCAGCCATAGCCCCAGCCGCCCTCCCCGTGCCGCCAACACCGCCAGCGACACCCCCAAGAGCAGGGGGTACTCCAGTAATGTCTCAAACACCTGCGGCGCCAGCAAAGCGGAGAACAGCCCTCCCAAGCTGCCTCCCACAGCCAGCCACAGGTAAAACTGCGTCAACTGCTGGGCCGGCGGACGAGATCTGGCCAACTGGCTGTGGCAGAACCAGCTCACCAGGCCAAAAGCCCCTAGATGCAGCAGCAACACCCAAAACCAAGGCCTCACCCAGCCCAGAACCTGGGCCCCCACTGCCCCACAGGCCAGGAGAGCTGTCGTACTCGAAACCAACTCATTGGGGTAGAGGCCGCCGAAGGCCAGCATGAAGGTCACCAGATAAATGCTCAGGGGGAGGGCCCACAGCAAGGGCACCGCCGCCACCTCGGTGGTCAAGAGGGTGGTGACTGACACCAACAGGGCTGCTGGCAAAAAGGCCCAGCCGGCCCAGCGGCAACCCTCCCGCCAGCAGAGGGGCCAGATCTCCGTCCTGCCGACGTCCCTGGGATCCCCCAGAGCAGGAGCGGTTCGTAGGAAAGCCACCCCCCCCCCGTGGCGCCGCCGCCCCCCCCCCCCCCCCCCGCCCCCCGCGGGGCCGAGGGGGGTGGGGGCCCTCCCCCCGGGGGGTTGGCCCCCCAAAGCCAACCCC